>CAZEMY010000096.1:0-8381 GCA_964513405.1 uncultured Desulfobulbaceae bacterium | reverse complement strand
CTTTGTCTATAACATACTGTAATTAAGCGAAAAGAATTGAGAATACAGAGTTATCAACCCCTTGGGGCTAATTTTTATTATCCTTTAAACAATACTATTCCGCAGATTTATAATGTAAGGGTGGGGCCATATATATAATACACAAGAGTGTTGAAGCAGATGGCACAACTTATCGTTTTTTCATCAAAACCACAGAGGTTTTACAAGAAAAACGATGCATAAACGGTGGGATAAGGGTATCTGATTCAATGCCCTTTATATGAAATTATTCTAAAAAAAGCTACTGTTTAATCTTAAACACAAGACAAACAGTAGCTTTTTGCGGTTTTTTGCAAACCGCAAAGGTCAGGCAGCTTCCTGGACAAGCAGTTTCATCTCGATACATTTCTTGGGACAGTTTGCCACGCAAAGTCCGCACCCCTTGCATCTTGCAATAATCACCGAACATTTACCCTTTTTTTCCTCTTTGGGCTTGACATAAACAACAGCGTTTGGTTCCGGGCAAACCTTGACGCAGGTTTTGCAGCCAATGCATTTTTCCTGATCAATAATGGCAGCTACATACATATTTTTCCTCCTCAGGGGAAGTTTAAATTCACAGAAATCCTGCCTTTTCAGGCGGCAACCAGTGATTGGGCCTGCTCAGCCGAAGCGATCAGAACCTTCATATTGGCTTCAATCAATTTTTCCGCCTTGTCATATTTTTTCTTAATCGCATCATCAAGAACTGCTGTAGTGGCTGAAGCCACAAACCCCTTGACTGATGCTCCGAAACGCTCCTGAAGAGCTTCTTCAAGTGCTTCCATGGTAACTATTTTGGTAACTCCGATAAGGGCACCCAGCATGGCAATGTTTGTTGCCAGATCAGTGCCGCCTATATCTCTTGCCAACTGAGTGGCCTGGACAAAATAAACCTTGGCATTTAAGGCATCAAGATCTTTTTGTTCATCAGCCGTGAAATCAAAGGCAAACTCCGAGTTAACGATAATAATGCCATTTTGCCTAAGACCGGCAAAAAAAGGCATGGTATATGACTTCCCGTGCAGGATAACATCAGGGTGAAAAACCATGATGATATTTGGGTAAAGAATCTCACCGGTATCGTAGATATCACCTTCGGAAATACGCACATAACTCTCAGCCGGTGCCAACCTTTTTTCCGCACCGAAAAAAGGATTAACAGCGGCGTTTTTTCCGTCAATCACTGCGGCACTACCTACTATATGGGCTGCGGTAACCGCTCCCTGACCACCAAGGCCAGACATTCTGATAGATGTTAGTTTGCTGCTCATCTGTTTGTTCCTCCCTATTTAAGGCTATGCCTTGTCTTTAGCTTTAGGCTTTATAACTCCGCTTGCAATCAGCATATTTTCAGCCTCTTCACTTATATATTCAGAGAAGGCATAATCCTCTTTCTGTCTTTTCTTGGCAAGAGCGACTGAGTCCGACGGCTTCATTTTCAGGTTGGTGGGACATGGTGTATATATCTGAATATAGGTAGGACCTATTTCCCTGGCAATCAGCACTGCCTTATTGAAGCATTGACCGATTTTCAAGGTATTGGCTGTGGAAACTTTTGCCACATATACACAACCGGCCTGTTTGGCAAATTCCGGCACATTCATTTTCTGAAAATTCTTACCGATTGGAGCCATGTTGCGAACTTCGCCAAACCTGGTCATGCCACTTTCCTGCCCACCGGTGTTGGCATAGACTTCATTGTCAAACATGACAGTGGTGATCTTTTCGCCTCTGATCCAAGAGTGCATGGTCATATCAAAACCTATGTCGGCGGTGGCACCATCGCCGGCCATAACTACAACATCCTTGTTCTTATTGGGAAAACGAAGCTTTAATCCCCGTTTAAGTCCGGAAGCCACTGCATTCTGATTACCAAACAAAGAGTGTATATTATGAATGGCCAACTGAGGAAAAGCCAAGCTGTTACAGCCAGTTGTGCCAACAATCACGGTGTCTTCCGGGCAGGGCAAAGATGCGATAAGCGTCCTAAAGGCCAGAGCCAGGTTGCAGCCGGCACAGAGAGGATGATCCTCAATCAGCTCCTTGAATGTACCAAGGTCTTTGGCAGTTTTGTCGCTGCCAAAAGGTCCATCCGCATCCAACTCCAGGTACTCCTGGGGCATAACATCCACAAAAGCCGGATTAATCTTGGTTATACTCTGAGCTGTAATATCGGTTATCGGTAAAGACATAATTTCCTCCAGATTAATTCTATAAGGTTAAACCTTATGATATTTAATGATTTTTCTGTTTTTAAACACCACACAAGGAACCCTCTTTGATCACTTTTACAATTACATCCGGAGGCATGGTCATTCCGCCATATACCCTTGGTCCGGGAACAATCCGATCACTATTGTTAATAACTGATGCCACTTCCCGGGCCAGCCAGCCCACACGATTAAACTCAGGGATAATGATTTGTTCTGCACCAGCCAGAGCTTGCCTGATCTCTTGGGCCGGAAAAGGTCGTATGGTTTTGATTTTGATCAGTCCTACATTATCAATTCCCTCTTCGGCAAGCATTTCGATGGCAGCTCGTCCCTGTGAAACAGCCGTACCAGAGGCTACAATCTGGATAGGTGCATCAGGGTTTTCCTGCTCAATCAAATCCCCAAGGAACTCTTTTAGGAAAGGGCGGGATCTCTCAATAGATGCCATGCATTCCTGCTGCCAACTGGCATGAGCTGCATAACTGACATAGTTTGATTTCATCACAAACGGATCTTTCATATATCTGAAAGGCGGGGTTTCCATGTCAATGGTTGGGGTTGGTGATGTGGCAGGATCATAAGGATGCAACTTGACATCTTCAGTAACCACCTTAACTTTCTGTCTGGTATGGGTAACAAAGAAACCATCAACAAAAACACCCACCGGAATGTGTACTGATGTTTTTTCTGCTATGGCAAAACTCATCAGATACATATCGTAGAGTTCCTGGGCATTTTCAGCATGAAGCATCAACATACCAGTATCAAGGAGCATACTCATCTCTATGGTATCCGGCTGGATGCTAAGTGGAGCATTGATGACTCTGGTCATAAAGCCAATAACGATTGGCAGCCTGGCACCAGACCACATGGGAAAATTTTCAAAGGCCCGTAAGGTACCTGGACCACAGGTAGCAGTAAACACCCTGACTCCGGCCATGGCACCACCGGCAACTTGAGACATAACAGCAAACTCGTTTTCACCACGAAAATATTCCTTCACAAACCCTTCGGCATAAAGATCACCGATAAGATGCATGCTCTCGCTTTGAGGGGTGATGGGATAGGCTATTGCCATATCGACATTGGCTCTTCTGATGGCTTCGCGCACCGCTTCACTACCAGTCATGAACTGCTCTTCCCGTTTGGCTTCAAAGAGCATATACTTAGTTGAGACTTCTTTAAGATCTTGGCCAGTCATTTTTCAAGCCCCCTTTTGTTTAAGAGCTTTTACTGCGGCAAGTATTGCCCGCAAAGTATCGTTATCAACATCGCGCATGGAGATATTTGCCTCTTCATGTCCTTCTTCGGCACAGAGAGCCACTGTATAGCAACTGGTTCCGCCTCTGATTATTTTAAGAGCCAGATTGGCCTGATGGCAGTGGACACCGATAAAGACGCCGACATCAATCTTGTTAAACCAGATGGTAAGATTCGGATGATTAGGGTTAATCTCCACTTCCGGATTAATCATAGGATATTTAGGACGATAATCAGGCATTGGGATGACTTTTGCACCAGTTTCTGTGGCAATTTCACGAATTAAACGACCTTTCTCCTGTGCATAGTCGTGGGTTCTCCAAAGCAGGAGCGGTCCCGGGAAAAAGGTGGGTACTGTCGCACTCACCAGTTTTTCCGCAATTTTCTCGATAGCCTCCTGTTTTTCAACATGTCCGCCCTCGATCATTGCCTTGCCCAGACCGGCCAAGGTAACCCCCCGCATAGCGGCAGCTGGCGGTAGATAGCCTTCTGGCCCCTGCAGCACTTGATATGCTCCCATTTTTATCCTCCTGGTTTTGTTTAGAGTCCCATCTTTGCAATTATGTCATCAAAAACCACAACAACAAAGATGAAACAAGGTTATATAATTTTCAATTATCTATTGGCACCGCAGAGCAGGGCAGAGCGACTACAACAATTAGTAACAATTCGGGTTGATGCGAAATAGTTAATAAAATGCATGCCCTTAAATGTTTTAATATTGCCTCAGGTTCGTTCGATTCGTCTCTCCCGCTATATTTATTCATATGCGGGTGAGGCGAATCGGACGAAAATGAGGTGATATTCGAATATTTACAACCATTATGCGTCCATCTCCCGGCGCATGGCCATATCAACAAGAACCCGCTCCTGCTTTTTATTGATCCCCAAGGCATCTCGTTTCTTATCGATATGCTCTATCATAATCCGTGCCATATCGATTGGATCCTCTGCAACAGCCCACTTTCCACCGTAATCATTTTCAATTTCGTTACATAGGTAATCTGTGACCACCTTGCTACCTGTTGTGGGGAAAGTACGACCAAATACCACCAGAACACCACTGGCCACATAGAACTGACCAATAGCAAGTGCCTTCTCAGTCATCCACTCCGGTGCACACCCGGCAGCCGGTAGATCACTGATATCATCACCAAGACCACCAGTCAGTACCAGCTCGGTAATCCCAACCAGCATCCGGCTGTTATCAACACATGAACCACGATGAAGGGCAGGCGGCATACCAATTGCTTCACACACTTCCCGTAAGCCAGGACCTGCATACTTTGCGGCAGCTTCTGGACGCAATAACCCTGCCCGCCCACATTCAGTGGCAGCACATCCGGTTGCCACCACCATTACATCATTTTTTATCAACTCTTTGGCAACAGTAACAATATCATCGCCAGCCAGAGTACTAGGACTGGTACAGCCGACAATAACTCCGACTCCACGAATTCGACCGTTGATAATATTTTCATTCAATACCTTGTAGGAGCCGCGAAACCTGCCGCCCAACATATATTTAACGCTCTCAAAGGTAAAGCCGACCACAACTTCCTCTTTATTTTCCTTGAGGTGAACTTCACCCCGTTTTGGGAACCGTTCAATGGCCCGAAGGACAACTGTTCTTGCCGTTGCCAGCATGTTATGGTGATCTATGGGGATATGAGTGGCTCCTGGGAGTTTGGCCCGATCAGAGGTGGTAATAACTTCAGTATGATAATGCTTGGCAACTTCAGGCAATGACTGCATGATACACTGAATATCAACCACCATCACCTCAACAACACCGGAGCCAATAACCAGCTCCTGCTGAACAAGAGTACCGGCAATAGGGATACCGTGCCTCATAATTCCCTCGACACCGGAACAGCAAACCCCCACCATGTTGATACCGGTGGCACCAACTTTTTTGGCTGCTTTAACCATTTCTTCTTCGTCACAAACCATTGCCATGGCCTCAACCAGCAGGGGATCATGACCATGGAGGGTAATGTTTACCTTTTCTTTTGACAACACACCAACTCCGACATTCACCGACGAGGTAACAGGAACCGGAGCCTTGAACATGATATCCTGCAAACCAGTCGCAATTATGGAGCCACCCCAGCCATCGGAAAGAGCAGTTCTACTTGCCTGCTTAATCAGATTTTTATACTCCTGATCATTACCCATGGCGGTGCGATGCATAAGCTCCACAACTTCCCGCTGGAGACCGCGGGGCTCAATGCCAAGTTTTTTCCATAATTCCTGCCGCTTTTTGGGAGCTCGCTTTACGCCGTTAATAGGCCCTTCCAGGCGGCCAAACTCGGCAATAACTTTTTCGCCAAGCTCAACGGCAATTTCGTTTTTATCACGACCATCAAGTTCAATATCAAACATTTTTGCCATGGTTCGCAGAGTCGCCATATCTTTAATTTCAAAATCTGTTTCCCCCCTGGCAGTGGCAAGAAAGGCAAGGGACACTTCCATGGCATGATCTATATGGGCAGCAGAACCGGCTGCTACCATGCGAGCAAAGTTACGGGCTGCTACTGTCGCAGCAGTGGCACCGCAGATACCGATGGTATCAGAAGCAGCTTCTATAATCATACAGGGCCCCATGGAACATACCCGACAACAGGTACCGCCGGTGCCGAAAAGACAGGTTTCGATGGGCCTCTTGTTCATTCTCTGGATATATGTATCTACTCCTTTTTCCTCTGCTTTGTCTGAAATTTCCATGCAGACATCACATGCGACACCCTTGCAGCTTGACAGAGACGCTCTGGTTGCTTTCGTCTTTGTGGTACTCATTTTGTTACCTCCATAATAAATAAAGTATAGACCTATCCGTATGCGATATGGTTCTATGAAATGTTTACTTTGTACCTGATGCTGACCATGCAGTATGATAATTTTTACCACTTATGGCGAGAAAGCAAACCTGTAAATGATAATCATTACCACCAATTGGATGTTTTTTCAACTCTAAACTTAACTGACTGATTTAAGGAGGATATTTCTTGTGTCGATAGGGTGGGAAACCAGCCGACATCGGTCAGGGTATAATAAGACATAAAAGAGTAAGATACATACTGTGAAAATCCTGTTATCATGTTTTTCCTCTAATGTCCAGAAAAATACACCATGAGAATATTCTCACCTACATGCTTTTTCATAATTAAAATAGCTGCCAGCATTAGTTGGTTAACACACGGGGAATAAATTTTGGCAAAAAAACAAAAAAAAATAATTATAGTCGGCGGTGGAGCGGCGGGGATGATGGCAGCCGGGCAGGCATCTGAGAGCGGTGCTGAAGTTACTCTCCTGGAAAAGATGAAGCTCCTTGGTCGAAAAATATGTATATCCGGAAAGGGCAGGTGTAACCTTACAAATGTGGCTGAGTTGCGGGATTTTATAGACCATTTTGGCAGAAATGGCCGATTTCTCCACCAGCCGTTCAACCATTTTTTCTCAGAAGAGTTGATTTCTTTTTTTAACAAATTGGGGCTTGAAACAATCGGGGAAAGAGGGGGACGGGTTTTCCCTAAAAACGGTAAAGCCTTAGAGGTGTTTCTTGTTTTGCAGAAATGGCTTAAAAAATGCGGAGTACAGCTTGTAACCAGTTCTCCGGTTGAGAGATTGCTTATCAGGAATAATATGATTACCGGCGTTAAGAGTAAAGGTAAAACATATCATTGCGATGCAGCGATTATTGCCACGGGTGGCTCTTCTTATCCGCGTACCGGCTCAAGTGGTGACGGATTCCGTCTTTGTGGAGAAGTGGGACATCGGATTGTCCCGCCCCGCCCTGCCCTGGTTCCTCTTGAAGTTGGAGGTGGGAAAAGTAAAAACATTAAGCAACTGGCTGGACTTAATTTGCGTAATATTGAAGTTACACTCTTTATTGGCGGCAAGAAATCGGGCGTTTTTTTTGGTGAACTGACCTTTATGGAATATGGAATCAGCGGCCCGGTGGTCTTGACCATGAGTTCCCAGATTGTCGATGTGTTAAGGGCAGAAAAAAAAGCAAAAAAAGAAACAATAAACCTTGTTATTGACTTGAAACCGGCACTTAGTGAGGAAAAACTTGATGCCCGCCTGTGCCGTGATTTTGAAAACCGCTGCCATGAACCACTATCCAGCGTCCTGCGGGGGCTGCTTCCCATGGAATTAATTGATCTTTGTCTTGGGGAGAGCGGACTTGGGCGGGAACTTATCGTGGGAGAGGTACGGGCAGAGCAACGGAAAAGATTAAAACATTGGCTCAAGAATTTTTCCCTGACGGTAACAGGGTATCGCGGCTTTGATGAGGCAATAGTTACGGCTGGCGGCGTTGATTTGCGGGAGATAAACCCCAAGACCATGGAGTCGAAAATTATAAAAGGGCTGTACATTGCCGGTGAGCTTCTTGATTTAGATGGCGATACTGGTGGTTATAATCTCCAGGCCGCATTTTCGACAGGGTGGTTGGCGGGGCGGTGTGCGGCGGGGGAAATCTCCGTTTCAGGATAGCTCGAAGTCTACGCTATCTGCAAGCGAGGTGTGCATTCCACTGAATCCGGACAGGAGCGAGCCGACGGGTGCAATACAAAAAAGTGACACCTTTCCCTCATCACACCGCTCGCGGTGTGATGCTCTCTCAGACGCTCTGCGTTCTTAGGTAAAATGGGCTTCAGTCACTCACCAGATTATGCAACACTACCTTGTAAATAGCCGGTGAGTGCCGGATGCTACATATTCGGCCTCTCTAACCGCAGAGCGGAAAGCAGAAGGTACTACCACCGCAGAGCGGTGGTACCAGGGCAGGTGGTACCGCGTCACACCGCTCTTCCCCTCGTCACACCGCTCTGCGGTGTGACGCTCTCTCAGGCGCTCTGCGTCCTTAGGTAAAACTGGCTC
>CAZEMY010000095.1:0-8426 GCA_964513405.1 uncultured Desulfobulbaceae bacterium | reverse complement strand
TTATTATGCCCTGGCACGACTGGCCTGATGCCGCCAGGGAAATGAAAGAGGAGTTTTCAAATAAGGAACAGGGGCATATCTGCATCCAGGCGGACCTCCGCGACAAAGATGAGGTCAAGCGGATTGCCAGCACCATAGAAAGGAAATGCGGCGGGCTTGATATTCTCATCAACAATATAGAGAGAGGCGGCATGCCTGTTATTCATGGAGCTTATACCCTTGAATGCAACCAGGAACAATGGCAGTTAGAGATGGAGACAACCCTCCATGCGAAATGGCTTCTTTTTGATAACTTCCTTCCCCTTTTACGGCAACAGGATGAAGCTGCGGTTATAAATATTTCTTCCATTGCCGGCGAAACCGACCGGGGTGGTATTGCGGGTCTCCTCTTCAACGACGGATATGCCGCTGCCAACAGAGGCATAGAAAGCCTGACCAAAATCTGGGCAAAGACAGGAGCACCCAAAATACGGGTAAATGAAATAATGCTTGGCATCATCGACACCAGGCATGGCAAGGGAACCAGAGGGTGGCAGACATTATCAGCCAAACAGCAGCAACAGGTTCTTGACCACATCTTAAACGGACGCACCGGAACCCCGGAGGAAGTTGCCCAGGCGGTTGTTTTTATTCTGGAAAAGGCTGACTATATGAACGGAGCCACCCTACGATTAGATGGAGGATTTATTCTCGGAGGCACAAAAGAAGTGCCAACAATGCCAGCTGGGGTATTGGAATAAGGGAGATGAACAAATTACGGGTATGATGCTTTTAAATAGAGGCATCTTTTACAGGAGAACTAAATATCAAGAGCCCAAGCGGGTATACGATTTAGAATATACTCAGAAACAGCCTGTTTTTCCTCTCCTTTCTCCAAATGACCGATGGCGCTAATTACCTCGTCAAAGTCAAACCAGCATATTTCTTTATCTGCCTGATTATAGACCGCCAGTATGCGATGATTCAAGCGGTGGAGTCCCTCTTCTTCCTGGATAGCCGCTACAACGCTAACCGCTTTGTCATAAGGCAGGAAACTAACTTCTTCATCACCCATGGTCTCACCCCATTTTTTACAAACGACATATCGTGTAGATATGAAGAAAAAAAGTAGAGACAAGGCATGCCTTGTCTCTACAATTCCCCTTCCTTATTTTCAGGCTGGTTTAACAACCGCACCAGAACGAATGCATCGGGTACAGGCGTTGATACGAGATGTACGACCACTTTCAGCCACATTTCTAACCCGTTGCAAATTCGGCAACCAACGACGACGATTCTTATTATGGGCATGACTTACATTATTACCAGTTGCAGGCCCTTTCCCGCAGATATCACATACTCGTGCCATGATCATTCTCCATATAATTACAATCACAAAAAAAAGTTCTCAAAAAACCCATACAATATCTTCATCACTAAAAAAAAGCAAGCTTTTTATCCAAAATCCATAAATCATACCCCGGTCACCTATATCCAGCACCACTATCTCTAATCTACCGCCCAAACCTCCTTTTAAGCCACAGTGGTTGTCATCACTTTTTCAGACTATCGTTTACAGATATCTGCAAAAACAAAACGAGTGAATAGTTGACGACTTATCAATTATTTTCCAAAAGAACATATTGCGTTATAGTCAAAAACCGTGTATGCATATAAGCTAAATTGATAGTGTCGATTTAATTTTATTTGAAGGCAAACTGGGAATCTTTTTCTCAGGAGCATCCCTGTGTAGTCCTCAAAACTCATAACTCTAAACAATAAACAATAAACATCAAAAATGAGCCAGAAAAACAGACTGACCTACATGAGAACAAGCTTGGCAGCAGAGCTCCTTGCTTTATACTTTGAAGACATTCCTCTTACAGAGATTGACCTTATCCCACTAAGAAGAACACCAAAAGATAAAATTTCAATACGATGCTGTATATACAAAGACCGGGCAATGTACAGGTATTGCCTGATGGCATTGATGGGAATTGATGTCGAAACAGAAGATGATGACTTTCGCACCTTGGCCAGTTATGCCGAAGAGGCACTGACAAGACAATCCCCAAGTCCAAAAGTACTTACCATTATTGACATAGCCTGTTCATCGTGCCAGCAGAATGCTTACATGGTGACCAACATGTGCAAGGGTTGCTCCGCCAGACCATGCGAAGTAAACTGCCCCAAAAAGGCAATAGAGATTGTCCACACTAAATCTATCATCAATCAGGAGATGTGTGTAAGTTGCGGAAAATGCCTCGATGCCTGTCCATATAATGCAATAATCCATACCCCCGTGCCTTGTGAAAAGGGATGTCCGGTTGGTGCCATTTCGAGAAATCAGGATACGGGTAAAGAAGAGATTGATTATGATAAATGTATCTACTGCGGTCGCTGCACCAGGGCGTGTCCTTTTGGGACGATTATGGATCGCAGCCAGATGTTTGATGTCGCCAAGCATCTAAAGGCAAAAAAGAATCCAGTGGTGGCAATGATAGCCCCCGCTATCATTGGTCAGTTTAAAGCATCAATTGGCCAGGTTATTGCCGGGCTGAAAGAACTGGGATTCGACTTCGTTTACGAAGTTGCCTACGGTGCCGACATTACAGCAAGAAATGAGGCAGAAGAGTTAATCGAAAAGTTAGCGGAAGGGGTACCTATACTTGGGACATCATGCTGCCCGGCATATGTTGAAAGTGTCAAAAAACATGTAAAGTCATTTGAAAAGTTTATTTCACACACAAGAACTCCAATGTCCTACACGGCGGAGGTCGCAAGAAATGATCACCCTGACGCAACAACCGTTTTTATAGGACCATGTATTGCTAAAAAATTTGAGGGAACAAACGATGAATTCGTTGATTATGTCTTGACATATTCAGGGTTGGACTCATTATTTCAGGCAAAACAAATAGATCTGTCACTCCTACCCGATGAGAAGTATGAGTCCGGTGATACAACTGTAGAGGCAAAACGCTTTTGCATTGATGGTGGAGTTACTGAAACTGTAAAATACTATATCAATAAAATAGATCCGACAATCGAAGTAAAGGCCTTAATCATAAATGGGCTGGACAAAAAAGGGCTGAAAAAGCTCGCTAGTGCGGCAAAAGGCAAACTGCCATATAACATAGTTGAGTGTATGTCGTGTGCAGGAGGATGCATTGCTGGGCCAAGTGTACTTGTCAACCCTGCCATGAGCAGAAGGAAACTGCCTGCTCTGGAAATAGATAATTAAGGCATTTAGAAACAAAGTTAAACTTGCTTACCTGCCTAACTGGTTCTTATAAAGGTTCGTCTCCAGTACGCATGAAACGCTTAAAGTGAGTGCCGGAGGCGAATTTGTCTTACCACCATATTTTGCACCTGGTTTTCCATTTATCAACCACAAAAGATTCACACTGGAGAATAATTCCATGGACAAAGACAGAAAACTGTCCAATAAATGCACTGATTTCATAGATGACCAGGCAATAGAAGATATTTTACAGGCTTCCCGCCCCGACCCTGCAAGGGTAAAAGATATAATCAGCAAAAGCCTGTCTAAATCTCCGTTAACAGTTGAAGAAACAGCAGTGCTGCTCAACACGGATGATCCGGAACTATTGGAAGAAATCTTTTCTGCTGCCAGAATATTAAAAAAAGAGGTCTATGGGAACAGGATAGTTATATTTGCCCCTCTTTACATTGGCAACCACTGTGTCAATAACTGTTCTTACTGTGGTTTTAAAAAGAGTAGCAGCATAAAGCGCATGACTCTCAGCCCCATGGAAATAGAAAGACAGGTCAAAGCCCTTGAAAGAGTGGGCCACAAAAGATTAATTCTTGTTTTCGGAGAACACCCTTCCTATGACAGTGAATTTATCAGTAAAACTGTCGATAAAGTTTACTCTGTTACCGCAGACAATGGCGAGATAAGACGGGTAAATATTAATGCCGCCCCAATGAATACTGCGGGGTTCAAGAGAGTAAAAGAGGCTGGTATAGGTACATATCAAATATTTCAGGAAACATACCATCACCAGACCTATGCCCGGATGCACCCGGAAAACACCTTAAAAGGTGATTACCTGTACCGCCTTGACGGCTTGACGAGAGCCTATGAAGCTGGTTGCGATGATGTTGGTATTGGTGCGTTATTTGGACTATATGATTATAAATTTGATACCTTGGGACTTGTCAGTCATGCTGCTTTTTTACTGGATCGTTTTGGCTGTGGTCCCCACACTATCAGTTTTCCCCGTTTACGACCGGCAGAGAATGTAAGTATTGATGACAAATACAGTGTAAGCGATCATGATTTCAAAAAACTTGTAGCGATTTTGCGCCTTGCCGTTCCTTATACCGGAATGATTTTAACCGCAAGAGAAAGTCCGGAAATCAGAAAAGAGTTGATGGGTTTTGGTGTTTCCCAAATTGATGCCGGCAGTAATATCGAAATGGGAGGATACAGCAAGGGCAAGCAAAACAATACATTATCCAATGAGCAGTTTTCTCTTGGTGACACCAGAGGTCTTGATGAAATAATTTTGGAACTGCTGGAGAACGAGTATATTCCCAGCTTCTGCACCTCCTGTTATCGCCTGGGAAGAACCGGGGAACAATTTATGGAGTTTGCCATCCCCGGTTTTATATCTAAATTCTGCACTCCCAACGGTCTGCTAACCTTAACAGAATACCTTATAGATTATGGGAATACAGAAACAAGAAAAGCGGGTAGTAAAGTCATTAAAAAAGAGTTGGAAAGATTCGACAATGATAAGCTGAAACAAGAGTGCGTGGAAAGGCTAAATGTTTTAGAAACAAGTTCAGAGCGGGATCTTTATTTTTAAATGAGCAAAGAAAAACAGGTTTTTTTATATGGCAGCGATACCGCCCATGCCCTTGATAATTTTCCTTTAAGCGGCAGAGTTTTCAACCGCAGTCTGGGTCATGCCTATGGACAGGTTAAGCTTGCCTGCCTGAGAACAAATTATGAGCTTAAATATATCTCTCAGGAAAAATTTATTGCTCTTGAAAAAGCCTGCTTGGAATTAATTGCCGGCAAACTGGATCAGCATCTCGTTGTTGATGCTCTCCAGGGTGGTGCAGGCACAGCGACAAACTTTAATATCAATGAAGTAATAGCGAACCGGGCCTTGCAGTTATCGGGCAGACAGCCGGGAGATTACCAGTATATCCATCCTTTAGATGATGTAAATCTTCATCAGTCCACAAATGATACATATCCAACGGCATTAAAAGTTGCCGCCTCAGGAGGATTAATCAGGCTGGAAGAGTCCCTGATTGCCCTGCTTAACGCCTTTCAGGAAAAAGAACACGAGTACTCTCAAATTGTAAAAACAGGGCGAACCCAACTAAGAGATGCGGTGCTGACGACCATGGGGCGAACTATGTCTGCCTTTGCAGAGGCTATCAGCCGTGACCGTTGGCGTATATACAAAAGTCTGGAGCGAATCAGAATTGTTAATCTTGGCGGTACTGCTATCGGCACGGGGTTGGGAGCACCAAAACAGTATATTTTCCAGGTAACCGGGCAGTTAAAAAGTATTACCGGATTTGCCCTGGCAAGAGCTGAGAACATGGTTGACTGTACCCAGAATCTTGATGTTTTTGCAGAGGTTTCCGGTTTTTTAAGGACCTGTGCGGTCAATCTTTACAAAATTAATCAGGATATCAGATTAATGGCATCAGGGCCCCATTCCGGTTTTAATGAACTTATACTGAAAAAACGGCAAATGGGTTCAACCATCATGGCGGGTAAGGTTAATCCGGTTATTCCTGAAGCTGTCATTCAATGCTCGATGCTGATTGATGGCAATGACAGTATTATTAGCAGGGCCTGCGGAGAAGGAAACCTGGAACTTAATGCTTTTCTGCCCTTAATTGCAGACAAATTCCTTGAGAGTATTGAAGTCTTAAATGCAGCTATAACGGCTATGGAGCGATTTATTCGCAACGATCTCACCGTTAATGAAGAGAAATGTTTGCAGCAGGTAGAAAATACAACAGCATTGGCAAGCGGCTTTATTAAAGAGCTGGGGTACACAAAAGTAGAGGAAATTTTAATCAGGTCAGAACGAGAAAAAATAAGTTTAAAAGATGCTATTATCGAGGCCGGTGTCAGCGAAGAACGGTACAGGGAATTAACTTCTGCCGAAGCCGTTGTCCGACTGGGAGATTAGATATAAATGGAAAAGACCCCAAAGGGATTACGGATACATATCAGTTTTTTCGGCAGACGCAATGTTGGTAAATCTTCCCTGATAAACAAAATAGTTGGTCAGGCCGTCTCCATTGTCTCACCTATTCTCGGCACCACCACTGATCCGGTGGAAAAAACAGTGGAACTTCTTCCCTTGGGACCGGTGGTACTGATTGATACCGCAGGCATAGATGATGAAGGTACAGTTGGTGATTTGCGGGTTGCCTCCACCAAAAAAGTCCTGGGACGCACCGATATTGCGGTCATTGTCACCGACACGGACGAGCCGGGTTCCTTTGAACTGGAACTGGTGGAGAACCTCAAAGAACTATCAATTCCCTTTATTATAGTTAGGAACAAAGCTGACTTAAACCAGGGTAATGACCTAGCTCATCTGAAAAAAATAAGTAAACATACCGTTCTTTGCTCTTCGCTTAGCGGAGATGGCTTAACTTCTTTAAAAGCTGCGATAATAGCTTTAACCCCAAATGATTACTTTAGCTCGGCCTCGCTCCTGGGCGATTTGATCAAGCCCGGCTCTCTGGTGGTTCTGGTGGTGCCAATAGATCTGGAAGCACCCAAAGGCAGGCTGATAATGCCTCAGGTTCAGTCAATCAGAGACATTCTCGATAATGATTCTTACTGTATAGTGGTCAAAGAAAAAGAGTTGCGGGATGTTTTAAACAGATTAAAAGCAGACCCGGATCTGGTCATAACGGACTCCCAGGCTTTTTTAAGAGTCGGAGCCGATATTCCCGACGGGGTAAGGCTTACCTCTTTCTCTATTTTATTTGCCCGCTTTAAAGGAGACCTGGCCGCTTTTGTAGATGGCGTTAAGGCGGTTGATTCCTTAAAGAGTGGTGATAAAATTTTAATTACCGAGGCCTGTGCCCACCATGCAATTGGTGATGATATCGGCAAGGTAAAAATACCCCGCTGGCTGACCCAGTACACAGGCTGCAAACTAATATTTGAACATACCCATGGTCATGATTTCCCGTCCCCGGAGGAGTTGAAAGAGTACAGCCTGGTGATCCACTGTGGTGCCTGTACCTTTAATAAACGCAATATGCTTACCCGGATTCTAAAGTGCAAAGAGGCCGGGGTACCAATTACAAATTATGGTATATGCATCTCATATTCATTGGGCATTTTCAAAAAAGCATTAGAACCTTTTGATCTTAAAAGCTAAACATCGGGTTGATACAGATAGCTTAGACTTCGAAATCAGCGGTAAACTACGAACCTTTAAATGTTTGAATATTGCCCCAGGTTTGTTCGATTCGCCTCTGTCGCTATATTAGTCATATGCGGGAGAGGCGAATCGGACGAAAATGGGGTGATAGTCGAACATTTATCTTAAAAGCTGAGATAATTGAGGCAACAGGATGCTTGATGAAATTTTAAATAAAAATAAGCTGACCGATAGAGATTTAAACTTCCTCCTCTCCCTCCAAAACGAACAGGATATTCAGCAACTTTTTAAGCACGCATATCAGGTTAAAAAAAAAGAACGGGGCCAGGTTGTTTATTACCGGGGTCTGGTTGAATTAAGCAATATTTGCAGCAAAGACTGTTATTATTGCGGAATAAGAAAGAGCAATAAAAAAGTTAAAAGATACAGCATAGATAGAGAAGAAGTTATAGCTTCCTGCAAGTGGGCATACGAGCAGGGATATGGCTCAGTTGTTCTTCAGGCAGGCGAAAACAGCAGCCCTGCCTTCGTTGATTTTATTGCCGGACTCCTTGAGGAAATTACCAGCCTTTCCAGCGGCAGATTAGGTATAACAATATCTCTTGGCGAGCAGAGCAAAGAAGTTTACCGACTCTGGAAAGAGGCAGGAGCACATCGCTACCTGCTCCGCATTGAGACATCCAACCTTGATTTATACCGGAACCTTCACCCCAAAGACCATAGCTTCAGCGACCGTATCCGTTGTCTTAAATATTTACGGGAATTAAACTATAAAGTCGGAACCGGAATAATGATTGGCCTGCCAGGTCAATCAATTGATGATCTTGTAGATGATATTTTATTCTTTGAAAGAATAAAAATTGATATGGTCGGCATGGGACCATATATTCCCCATGCCGACACGCCTTTGCCGGAAAAAATAAATCCGGAGAATAGTGGTAAAACAGTTCAAAACAGCTTTCTCCTTGCCCTTAAAATGATTGCCTGTGTGAGAATTTATTTCAAAAACATCAACATCGCTGCCACAACTGCCCTGCAGGC
>CAZEMY010000094.1:0-8429 GCA_964513405.1 uncultured Desulfobulbaceae bacterium | reverse complement strand
GGGGGTAACCTTTAGCTGTATGGCAAGACCAGGTGCCAACTCAATGAGAGTGTATTCTACAGTCTTGCCATCAAGAATTAAAGGAACCAGCGATACAACCAAGGCAAATTTGATAACCGCCGCAACAATTGTCCATGTTTCTCTTAAGTTTCTCAGCTTCTCCCCAGTGGCGAGAATAAAAAATGCCCCTACTGCAGAAACAAGCACTGCCAATAACGGTGTAATTGAGGTGACAACTTCCATCAAATCTCCTTTTTCTCCAAAGCGGAACCCGTAATTTGTTCAGTAACATTTTGGGCAATATAACCCACAGGTCTTTTATAAGTACTAAGCAATTTAATTGTGCCTTCTTAAAAAGGAACCCTTTAACTGTTAAAAACCTGCCGGAACAGCATATTGAATTATATACTCGATAATCTTTCCGCTAAATGGGCCAAGTATCAATATTGCACCAGCTAAGACAAGTATCGGCATAAGCATGGTAAACGGAGCCTCATCCCTGACAATTACCTCATGTGCATCATGCCCTGACACAGCACCTGTCTGACCATCGCTGGAACCGTGTTCTACCCGCATCTTAAAGTATACAGTTTCGATAATCCTGAAAAACAAAACGGCATTTATTAGCCCGCCAATCAAAAGGGCACCGGTAAATGCCCATTGCTCAGCTTCAATTGTTCCCAAAAACAAATACCACTTACTGAAAAATCCACATGTCGGCGGCAAACCAACCAGTGAAATAGCGGCGACAACAAAAGCACCCATGGTAAAGGGCATTTTTTTGTTCAGGTTCGGTACCTGACTGATGTCTTTATTGCCTGTTTTGTAAGCCACTGCTGCGACTATTAAGAACATACATGCCATCATTACTGCATCATTCATGATATGGAGAATAGATCCGGTAAGACCTGCCCGGTTGCCAACGCTTATTCCCATAACGATATACCCTACCTCTACGACAAGTATATAGGAGAGCATGGTTTTCAAGTCTTTCTGGGCAAGTGCCCAGAGACCACCGGCGATAATTGCCGCAACAGACAACCAGCCGAGGATGGTAAATACCGGTATGGTTTCCAGGGAAAAATGAGGTGGAAAGAGGGTAAACATCAGCCTGATCAGTACATAGGCAGAGACCTTGGTCATCAACGAGGCAATCATGGGACTTACTGCATCGGGGGCGGTGGAGTAGGAATCAGGCATCCATGTATGCACAGGGAAAAGCCCTGCTTTGATTGCTATGCCGATGGTAAAAAAGGCACAGGCAACCAAGATAACATTGGAACCCAGCATGCCTGGCAGGATGGTGGTAAGGTCCTGAATGTTCAGCGAGCCGGTAGATATATAAACAAATCCAACCCCGATCAGGTAAAAACTGGCTCCGATGGTACCAAGGATAAGATAATTAAAGGCTGCCACCGGGGCAACTTTATTGCGACCACTGGCGATAAGGACATAGCATGCAATAGAGGTGATCTCAAAAAATACAAAAATATTGAATAAGTCGCCTGAAATTACAATCCCCAGCAAACCTGCAATCAGAAGCAGATAAAGGCTGTAAAAGGAGGGGTCCCTGCCAGGCATCTCGTCGTCAAGGCTTTTCTTTGAGGCGATAACAGTGAAAAGAGCAATAAATGATACAACCATGAGCATAAAACCGCTCAAATGATCGACAAAATATTCTATGCCCCAAGGGGGCTCCCAGCCAGACATCCAGTAGCTGATGTTACCGTTAACCATCACTTCCCGCATTAAGCAAACGGAAATTACGGAACAGGCGGCAAGAGTGGCAACAGAAAGTATATAGCAACATTTTCTGTTGAACCAGCCGACGATAAAAACAACAAGGGCAGACAAGAGTGGTATAACAACAATTAAGGCAGGGTATTGTTCGCTCACTTTTATTTTCAGTTCTTTAAGAGTTTTGAGAAAGGGCGTCTTCTTTTCTTATCTTTATGATTTCGTCTTCTTCAATCGTCTTGTATCGTTTGAAAATCATAATTAATAATGATAGTGCTACACCAAATATTGCAACCATAACCACAATGGCAGTGAGCATAAGTACATGGGGCAGGGGGTTGACATAGTTTATTGCCTCAACTGTGCCGGGAACAACATGACCCCGTAAGCCTGGATCACCCCTGAGGATAGGGATAGAGGCACCCTCTTTCATACTGGTAGCGACGAAAAAAAGAATAATAGATGTCTGAAAGATGTGCATGCCAACCACTTTTTTTGCCAGATTATTTTTGGCGATCACTGCATAGAGACCGACCATCATTAAAGCAAAATAAAACCAGTAAGCGTATTTACCTATTATAAATTCCATTTATAATAATGCCTCCTCGTGTTCACCCCTTGACAGAAGGTCAAGGAAAATAGAAAATAGACAGGCTGCAACACTGACCTGTACTCCTACTTCAATTCCGAGAATGGCGTATGCCCTTGCTTTTTCAACGGGAAGCTGCAGGATACCGGCAAAAGCACTGTAGTCCAAGAAGTTAGCACCAAAGGTTATGCATAACGCACCGATTCCTGCAAATATACCAGCCCCTAAGCCTACGCATATAATTATCCATGTTTCACTTATTCTTTTTTTAGCCTCTTTTATGTCAAATGCAATAACCAGAAGCATTAAACTTGCAGCAATTAGAAGCCCTCCCTGAAACCCCCCGCCAGGACTGTAGTGGCCAAGGCAAAGCACATACATACCAAATGTTTGAATAAACGGGACAAGAAGCCTGGAGATAGTCTCAACAATTAGGTCGTCATATTTATCTATCATCTGTATTGCCTCTTTCTAAGGAGCAACATACAGCCAACTGCTGCGGCAAAGACAACGAATACCTCCCCCATGGTGTCAAAACTTCTGTAATCACCAAGCACCGCTGTAACCAGATTGGGAGTATAGGTTTCCTCGTCCGCCATCTCTATATATCTTGGAGACACATGGACGCTTGCCGGGGAGTTGGGGTCAGCCAGTCTGGGCATATCCAGCGAGGCATAACAGAGTAGAAGCCCTGTAGATATGACGATACATAGTGCTAAAGCTTTCAATCTTTAGTCCTCCTCGTGGTATGGTATATTGCGGCAATAAAAAATATAGTACTGGCACCGGCTCCAACAGTTGCCTCGGTAAAGGCGACATCAACAGCTCCCATTGCGGCGAGAGCCATGGCCACAAGAAAGCTGTACGCTCCGAGAACAACAGCTGAACTGAACAGATCCCTTACATTGATGGCAGAAATTGCACAGATCAGAGCAAGTATAAGTAACAAGAGGTCAAGCTGCCAAATCATTTTGAGTTCTCCTTACTCCATGGGGCAATGCCTGAATTAAGTCCAGCTTTGAAAATTGCGTGGGTTGCCGCGGGGTTGGATAAAAATATAAACACCGTAACAAATGTAATCTTGATGAATGTCAGCACATTTGCCAAGCTTAGAGCATCTTGACCACCATTGAAAAGGTGGTAAAAAGAGGCTCCGAGGAGTATCAGAAAAATCCCCAGAGTGTCACCCTTACTGGTGGCATGCATTCTTGTGTAAAAATCAGGGAATCGTAAAAGACCTATGCTCGCTGCAAAGGAGAAAAAAAGTCCGGATGCAATTAATATTACGCTTATTATTGCAATGATAATGTCCATTTATGAAACTCCTTCTATCTTTTTCTCTCGAGCAGATTTTAAGTCCATAACCATGTTTTTGCGGATCATAAAAAATTTCGCGGCTGCAAGGGTTGCGATAAAGTTCAACAAGGCATAAGCCAATGCAATATCCACAAACATTTCAGGCCTGCCATAGATCATCCCGATAACGATAAGCATTGCCGTGGCTTTAATACCAATGGAACCAATAGATACTATTCTGTCCGTAATGGTGGGGCCATAGACTACCCGGTAAAGGCAGAGGAAAATCAAAAAGCCCAGGATCAGGCTGGTGACCAAAAAGAATACATCCATTCTTTAATCCTCCGAAAAAACATGTTTGACCCTTTTCTCCATCTCATGGGACAGCAGGTCATCCAAGGAGGGTTGCCAAAGAGTATGGATAAGAAATTCGTCGCCTTTGATGCCGGCGGCTATGGTGCCTGGAGTAAGGGTGATGGAGTTTGCAAGGGTAACTTTTGCAATATCTGACTTTAAATCTACTTTGATTTTGATTAATTTGGGATCAATCAACTCTGACAACCTGGGGCTCAGGGCAAGGCGGGCTACCTGCCAGTTGGCAAGCACAATCTGGTAGAGCAACCAAGGCACATACGCAATAAAACGAATAGCCTCTCTCTCTCTCCCCTTTCGGCTTTCTTTAAACAGCAAGTTGCCTGATATAATTGTAACAAACAAACTTGAAATCATTCCGAGTATGACATGAAGAAGATCGAATCTTCCTGCCATCACCATCCAAAAAACAAAAAGAATAATAAAAGTAGCTATTGACCGCATAGTACCCCTTTCAAATCAGTTATCAGTTATAATTTCACCAAAGCCCAGCATACTATAAACAGGAAGAATGTCAAGATGTTTCCTCCGATTAGGTACTGTTTAAGTAAGTATCTAATCGGAGGAAATTTAACATAAATCGTGGGGGTATTTCCTCACAATCCCTAAAATGGAGGGTTTATTTTTTTGCTGGTACTTTAGGGCTGTTTTTTTCATCTAAGGGTGATGCAGGTTCAGCTTCAGGAAGTCCCAGGCCAAGGCGGATTTTGTTTTCTATTTCAGCAAGCATCTCCGGATGTTCCTTGAGAAATTTTTTTGCGTTTTCCCGTCCCTGGCCGATTCGTTCGTCCTGATACGAATACCAGGCACCGCTCTTGTCAACGATATTATTTTCCACACCAAGATCAAGCAGATCGCCGGTTTTTGAAATCCCCTCTCCATAAACCATATCAAACTCAGCCTGACGAAAAGGCGGTGCCACTTTATTTTTAACCACCTTTACCTTGGTTCGGTTACCGACCACTTCCTGACTATCCTTGATCTGGGTCATGCGGCGGATGTCGATACGAAGAGACGAGTAGAACTTTAAGGCGTTACCACCGGGCGTTGTCTCCGGGTTGCCGAACATTACCCCTATTTTCATCCGAATCTGATTAATGAAAATCAGGGCAGTGTTGGTTCGGTTGAGAACCCCGGTAAACTTACGCATGGCATGGGACATCAACCGGGCCTGAAGGCCAACATGATGATCACCGACATTACCGTCAATTTCGGCCCTTGGTACCAGGGCTGCCACAGAGTCAATCACGATTACATCTATACCGCCGCTGCGCATGAGAATTTCGGTTATCTCCAGAGCCTGTTCGCCAAAATCCGGCTGGGAAACGAGAAGATTGTCCACATCAACTCCCAACCTTTCAGCATAGGCGGTATCGAGTGCGTGTTCGGCATCGATAAAAGCAGCGTTTCCTCCCCGCTTCTGGGCCTCGGCAATGACATGAAGTGCCAGGGTTGTCTTGCCGGATGATTCAGGGCCGTATATTTCCGTCACCCGTCCCCGCGGGCAACCTCCCACGCCAAGTGCCAGATCAATGGATAGTATCCCGGTGGGGATAACCGGAATATTCTCCCTGTCGTCGGAGCCAAGCCGCATTATTGATCCTTTTCCGAACTGCCTGTGTATCTGGGTAATTGCGTTGTCAACGCTTTTGAGGCGGTTATCTGTCTGGGTTGTTGCCATTTGTTCTCCTTGATGTTTTTTGATAAATTGTTCTACTGTTTTTAGGAAGGGCAAGTTATATGTCTAAGTTATTTAATGTACATTCCTTAATTAATTAAAACCCTTCGCACAGTGTCTAGGGCCATGCAGGTGGTCATTTCACGAATCATTTTCCTGTCTCCACGAAAATTATGCAGTTGGGCTGTGGCTTTATTGTTGTAATATAGACCAATATAGACAGTTCCCACCGGTTTTTCCCGGCTGCCTCCGTCCGGGCCGGCAATGCCGGTAACTGAGACGGTTATATCAGCTCTTGCAATATCAGCCAGCCCGGCAGCCATGGACATGGCAACCTGCTCGCTGACGGCACCGTAATTGTCAAGGAGTTCCCGTTCTACACCAAGCAGGGTTTCTTTCAGTTGGTTTGAATAGGCAATAACTCCGCCGCTGAACCATACTGAACAGCCTGCTGTTCTGGTGATTTTTTCTCCGATCATGCCTCCGGTGCATGATTCTGCAACCCCCATGCTCAGGTTTCTTTTTTTCAAAAGATTCCCAACGACTCCCGCCATGGTTTTCCGACCAGTTGCGTAAATAACATCACCAAGAGCATTGTTTATTTCCATATCCGCCTGCTCAAATAGTTTTTCGCCCCTATGGTCGTTGTTTTTTCGGGTGGTAAGGCTGATATGCACTTCACTGTCAACCGGATAATAGCCAATTGATATACCCGGTTCTTTTTCAAGAGCATGAAGTCTTTTGTTGATTGCGGTTTCCGGTAGACCAAAGGTTTTATACAATCGCTGCCTGATTTGGTTCCGGTTACCATAACTCCAGTTATCTAATTTTGGCAGCACCTGTTGTTTAAGGAGTTCCTTCATCTGGTATGGAACACCAGGAAGAAAAAAAACAGGTTTGTTATCATGGGTGAGCATATATCCTGCCATCATGGCCTGCTCGTTTAAAACCTCTGCCCCTTTGGGAAGCCATGCCATTTTTTCAAATGCGTCCCCACAGCCCCCCATGCCAAGGCTGGCATGGATTTTTTCAAGAATATCCTGGTACAGGGCCCGCGGCCTGTTCAAGGCTCTGGCAACCGCCTTGTTGGTCAGGTCATCTGTTGTCGAGCCGAGGCCGCCGGTGACTATGACAAAATCAACCTGCCTGATTGCCTGTTGCAGGGCCTGACCGATCAGCTCAACAGAATCGCCAATGGTATGGATTGCATATATATCGTGACCAGCCGCAAAGAGATGGCGGGCGGCAAAACTGCTGCTGGTGTTGGTTATGCGACCGGTAGTAAGCTCATCGCCTATGGAAATTATTTCTCCAATCATCTGCTCTTAGGTATGGTAATTGTAAAGTATAAATTTATATTCGGATCTGTCTGTTTTCTGGAAAAATAAAAACAGTCTACAAGGTTTAATCAGGTAACTCAAGATATCCTCAAGTTATCTGGCAACGGGTTTTCCATTTTCAAGTCGCTCATACCTGACAGGTACCACCTGACCAATCAATTTTTCCGCTCCTGTGCATTGAAGGGGGATATAGTTTTCAGAAAATCCATTCAGCAACCCGTTTTTGCCATTACGGTTTTCGATAAGTACCTGATGTGATTTTTTTCGGTTGGCAAGGTAAAATGAGATTCGTTTTTCCTCATTTATTTTCTCTAATTGTTTAACCCGCTCTTTTTTTTCGCTGGAACTTACCTGTTCTCCAAAAGAAGCGGCCGGAGTACCGGGACGGATGGAGTAGGGAAATATATGGAGATAACTTACAGGCAGCTCAGAGAGCAATCTAAAGGTATTTTCTGCGGCATATGCATTTTCACCGGGAAAACCGACCAGTACATCACATCCTATGGCCGCGTGGGGGAGGGCGGAGATAACTTTTCTTATTTTTTCCACAAACAATTGCACAGTATATTTTCTGTTCATCATGCTTAAAATCCGGTCATCTCCGCTTTGCAGCGGAATATGGAGGTGGGGCATGAAGTTGTCGTGGGTAGTCATAATATCCAGGAGCTGATCATTCACCTCTGTCGGCTCTATGGAGCTGAGCCGTATTCTGGTCTGTGGATAGCTGCAGCATAGTTTATCAAGGAGGCTGTATATATTCTCACCTTCATTTAAATCAAGGCCGTATTTACCGATGTTTACGCCAGTGATGATAATTTCCCTGTACCCCTCTTCAACAAAAATATCCATTTGCTCAGTTAAAGAAGAGAGGCGAGAGCTGCGGCTCCGGCCACGGCAATAGGGAATAATACAGTAGGAGCAAAAGTTGTTGCAGCCATCCTGAACCCGGAGGAAGGCACGAGTGCGTCCGGAAAATCGGCGTACCGGCAGGGGGCAGATTTCTTTTTTTTCTCTGATTTTCCCGGTGAGCATAACCATATCGGGAAGGTCATGACGAAGAGCCGTTTCGACAAGCAGGTGTTTGTTACCGTTACCGATTATGCATACCATGTTGTTGCCGGTTTTTTTGTCTTGGCCAATTTCAAAGAGCTGTTCTGCGGCTATCTGGGCATAACAGCCGGTGACCATTATTCTGGCTTGCGGGTTGGTTCGCATGGCTCGTCGCAACATCTGCCGGGATTGCTGTCCTGCCCGACCGGTAACAGCACAGGTGTTTATTATATAAATATCGGCAGAATCTGCAAAGGGGACTATCTCGCAATCAGCTTCTTTAAAACCTGTAATAAATGACGCAGATTCAAATTGGTTGACCTTGCAGCCAAGGGTTGTAAGGGCTATTTTTATATTTTTGTCCATG
>CAZEMY010000093.1:0-8429 GCA_964513405.1 uncultured Desulfobulbaceae bacterium | reverse complement strand
CGCAGGCTGCTAACTATTCTGACTTCTGTCCTCTGACTTCTGTCTTCTGATATGTCCACGGATTAAGGTTTAAATAATAACCAGCTCAGCATGCAAAGCTCCGGCTGCCTGAATGGCCTGAAAAATAGCAATCAGATCCCGTGGCGTGGCACCGATGGCATTAAGAGCTCTGGCAATTTCACTTATACTTACTCCCATCTCCATAACCACAAGATGCCCTTCATCTTCAATTACTTCAATCTCTGTTTCGGGAACCACCGCCATCTCTTCACCTCCAAAGGGCAGGGGACGGACAACCTCTGCACCTTCACGGATGATAAGGTTAAGGTTGCCGTGGGAGACGGCAACTGTGGCTATCCTGACATCCTGTCCCATGACAATGGTTCCGGTTCTCTCATTAACAATCACCCGGGCCGGAGCAGAGGCTGTGACGGTTATATTTTCAAGATCAGCTACAAAACCAACCACATTTCCTCTGTAATCAAGGGGCATCAGGACCTTGACCGAACCGCTGTCGAGGGAATGAGCAACTCTTGTGCCAAGTTTATCGTTTATTGCCGTTACCATTCGATTGGCGGTGGTGAAATCAGGGTGTTTGAGATTAAAGAGAAGATCACCGCTGGGCGGTAGCTGCCAGCCCACAGCCCGCTCGACAATGGCTCCGTTGGCAATTCGTCCGGCGGTGGGGAAGTTTTTCTGCACCTTGGCAGCTTTGCCGCCAAAGGCGATGGAGCCAAGGGCAAGAGATCCCTGGGCGACGGCGTAGGTTTTACCGTTTGCCCCTTGCAGGGGGGTCATTAAAAGAGTACCCCCGGAGAGACTGGTCGCATCTCCCATGGCAGAGACAAGGATATCAAGTCTTGACCCCGGTCTGGCAAATGGAGGAAGTTCGGCAGTCACCATTACTGCAGCTACATTATCAGTTTTCATCTGTCTGAAAACTTCAGGGGTAACCGCCATACCCAACCGTTTTACCAGATTCATCATGGCCTGCCTGGTAAATACTGACTTTTTCAGATCGTCCCCCGTTCCGTTTAGACCTATGACCAGCCCGTAACCAAGGAGCTGATTATCCCGTACCCCTTCAATATCCGCCAAGTCCTTTATCCTGGTGGCATTGGCAAGGGGAACTACAGATAAATGAAGTAAAAAAAGTAAAATTATTATGGAAATGTTTTTATTAAGCATCTCTTTCTTCATTTGACTAACCCTTTTGCATTTTTATTCATTGTTACTATTTGTTCCTTCGTTCCCACGCAGAGCGTAGGAACGAGAACGAGAAGAGCGTGGGAACGAGAATTTTCACTATTGTTAAAAAAAAATTAAAGAGGCCAGATATTATCAACAATCCTGGTTAACCATCCCGGGTTTTGTTTATCTGAAATAACCCCTTTGCCGGTATAGGCAATCTGGGCATTTAATATTTTTGATGAATCAACCTCGTTGGCAGCACTCACATCCCAGGGGCGAATTATGCCGGTTAAGAAAATAATCTGATTCTCATTGTTGACAATAACAGATTTGCCCCCTCTGATTTGCATGTTACCGTTGGGGAAAATTTGCACAACCTGGGTGGTCAGGGTGGCAACCAGATCTTCTTTTCTCGTGGTTTTACCGCTGCCCTTAAAATCATTAGTAAAGCCTGCTTCAATCAGAGCAGCCGGATTCAACCCAGGCAAGCTGTTGGCGACTTGTTGCTCTAATCCAAACAGAGTAGGGATTCCGGCTGTGATGCTGCTGTTTCTATCGGTTTGAGTACTTGCTTCTTTGCTGGCACTGGCTTTTTCTTTAATAATAACAGTGACAATATCCCCAACCGCACGGGCTCTGAGGTCTGAAATCCAACCCCCTCCACTGTCAGTCCACAGGGAACCTGGGGACAATGGCTCGTCATTGCCAATTACCGGCGGCTCTAATGGCTCTGGTATTTTGACTATGTCCCGCTCTGTTGTTGCACAGCCGCTGCCGATGGTTAAAATTAAACATAGAACAACAATTAAGCGGAGGCCATTTTGCTTTTTATATGATTTCATCGCAGTTTTTATAAAATTCAAAAGATTACCGTGACAACGCCGGCTGAGTTAACCCGGCCGCTGATTAATTTGTCTGACTGTATGTTCTTAACCCGGATTGAATCACCGGGACGAGCGTCCATTGTGGCTATCCCGGTGGTGGAAATCTGCATTCGTCCGCTTTTTGCAATGACCCTGACCAACTCGCCTCTTCTCACCACCGGAGGAGCTTCCAGGTTACGGGTTGTAAACGGCTTGCCCGCAGTAATGGTGCGTTTTGCCTGCATTCCTATCACTTGGCGGGGCAGGCGGTACGGAGAATCGACTCTGCTTATATCCATCTCTGTTAATTTGAGATTACCGGCAGTGATGATATCACCTTTACGGATCCGGGTTGTGGCAGTAACAACCTGGGTGATTGCCTCTAACTTTCCCCTGACCGTACAATTTTCAACAATTTTACCGTCAACCGAAAAAATAATGGAAAAATTTGAACTGCCGATAATTTCCTGGTTTGAGGGAATGACCTGATATTCCAGTCTTCCAGTGGGAAGAATGAGCTGCTCGGGAACACGGGTTATCTGGAAACGAAGTGCTGCATCCGGTAGCCTGAACAGGTTTTCCTGGAGAAAACCGGCAATAATGGTCTCTATCTTTTGCCGGTCAATAATGATTGCTTCTCGTGTAACAGCAATAGTATCAAATCCCTGCCACTTTATAGTATCGACTTCGTTAAGGCGGGAAACCGTCGCAGTAACAGCTTTTGAATCTATAAGTTTTCTCTCTCCGGGGGCAGGGGAGCGGGCCACCTCTTTATTTGCCCATCTGGATGCTTTATCTCCGGATGGTATTATATCTGCTATATCACCGAGGCGGATAATTCTCTCACTTACCACAGCTTCCCCATGGAAATGAATGACAAGAGATTGGGCGGAGGCGGAGGCAGGAAGAAAAAAAATCAGCAACGAGAGAATATATTCATATTTATTTAACAAGCTGTGAGTATTCATATTTATGCCATGTTGACTACAGTTTGCATCATTTTATCAGAAGTGGTGATTGTTTTTGAATTGATCTCATAGGCCCTTTGGGTGGTGATCATCTGGGTCATCTCTTCAACCATGTTTACATTTGAATGTTCGAGATAATTCTGGAGCAGGGTTCCATAACCGTCATTGCCGGGTATACCAACGGCAGGGGTTCCTGAAGATTCAGTTTCTCTGAAAAGGTTACGGCCAATGGCCTGGAGACCGGATGGATTAACGAAGGTGGAAAGTTCTATGGTCCCGAGTTCCGTTGCCATTGCGTCATCTCCAAGGGTGGCACTGAAGACACCGTTTTCACTGATGGTTATGTCTCTGGCATTTTCAGGGATGATTATGGCGGGAATAATGGGATATCCTTCGGCGGTGACTAATTGACCATTGCCGTCCATATTGAAATTACCTGCTCTTGTGTAAGACATATTGCCATCGGGAAGTTCGACCTGAAAAAAACCCGCCCCTTCAATGGCTACATCAAGGCTGTTGCCGGTCTGGACAATATCACCCATGGAAAAAACCTTGCTGACCGCTGCCGGGGCAACGCCAAGACCAATCTGAATTCCCGAAGGTGACATGGTTCCCGCATCAGATGTTGGTGCTCCGGGAACTTTGATCTGCTGGTAGATAAGATCTCTGAACGAAGTTTGACTTTTCTTGTAACCGGTGGTGGAGACATTGGCGAGGTTGTTGGCGATAACATCCATCTTGAGTGCCTGGGCACTCATCCCGGTTGTGGCTGTCCATAATGATCTCATTTTATTTTATTCTCCAGTCTGTATTGGTTGCTTGGTGGAATTAACCAATAGTGCCAAGTTCACTTTGCTTTTCGCTAAGTTTCGAGAAGCTTTTTTGTGATTTCAAATGTGCTTCAAACTTTCTCTGGGTATTAATCATCAGTACCATTTCCTCGACCATGTTAACATTGGAGGTTTCGAGACTGTACTGAAGTACCTGGGATTCGTCATTAACCTGAGAACCTTCTCCGGCGGGCAGCTCAAACAGCCCGTCGCCTACTTTTTTTAGTTTATCCATGTTATCAACCGTAAATACCTGGATTTTTGACCCGCTTGCAAAAGTATCCAGAGTTATGCTGCCGCTCTCATCAATGTGGATTTTTTTACCTTCAATATCACCAATCTGGATTGGCTGGCCTCCGTCATCAAGGACATTGAACCCCCGGGCAGTCTTAAGCATTCCGTCCTGGTCAGTGAAGAAATTGCCGTCACGGGTATAAAAAACCCTATCCCCCTGTTCAACCTTGAAAAACCCTTCTCCGGCGATGGACACATCAAGAGAACGGCTGGTCTGGAGAATTCCACCCTGGCTGAAATCAGTTATTATTTCTTTGACTCTGGTGAGGTTATGCCCCTTTGCCTCATTGATCTGCTGGGCACCTTTAAGCATAGACTCAAAGGTAACCCGGTTTTTTTTGAAGCCGGTGGTATTGACATTGGCAAGGTTATTGGCAATATTTGCCATTGCCTGTTCCCTTGATAATGCTCCGCTGAGAGCTGTATATTTCCCTGAAACCATAGTGTTCTCTACCTTGTCTGCTGTTTACGAAAAAACAGATATTGTATTCTTGTTATCGGTTCATTGTTGCCAACTCTTTACCTTTAAACAGGTTACCTGTTACCTTATAGCCCGTAGGTCGGGTTAGCGGATAAAGCCAAGGGAGATGGAAAACACAGATAAAAAAAAATAAACGAAAGTATTGGATAATGGGAAGGCTTTAGCGTAAGCCGACGGTATCGCTTGTGCTGTCTGATTAAGCTATGTTCTGGTGTTATATCCGCTAATCCGACCTACGGAGTACACCTGTCATCTGTCACCTGTCACCTGTCACCTGTATCCTGTATTCTGATATTATGGAGCTGAACGAGTTGTGATGCCTCTGCTGAAGAAATATCAAGTACGGATGATATTTCTTCAGCAGACATGCCCCGAGCTGCCATCTTGGCGGAAATTTTATATTTTTCCGGTATTTCTCTGTTCACTCCGGCTTGATTTTTAAGCTTTGTCTCCTGAAAACGGGTAGTTAAAGAGGCTGTGGACAGTGAAGATGAAAAATCTTCTCTTTGCCGGGGAGCAGGAATGTCATCAAGTGCATCCATGGCTTTTTCACAGGTGGCCTTTATCTTTAATCTTGCCCGGGCTTTTTTATTTCTGATAATAAGCAGGGTGAGACTGCCGGAGGCAACAACAAAAAGGGCAAAAAACAAAAGATCTGGTATAAGATAGTTGAGTATATCCTGGTTCATAGCAGGTTCCCGCTGTCAAGACCGGCACCTGCCATTTTGACTTTTATTTTCAGCAGGGCCTGACTGTGCAGTTGTGAAACTCTGCCCTCGCTGACACCGATTACTTCCGCAATTTCTCTCTGGGTCAGCTCTTCGTAATAGTAAAGAGCTATGACCATCCTCTCTTTTTTGGATAGTTTTTCCAGTATACCTGCAATTATAGAGGTTAGCTCCTGGTTTTCAATTAACTCCAACGGAGTTGGGCCGCCGCCATCTTCAAGACTGTCAAGAAAGCTTTTCCCTTCATTACTGTTATCCAGGGTTTCATTGAGACTGACGCAGCCAAGATGAGAAACTTTTGTCAACAAATCGTGATATTGGTCAATGTTCATATCCATGGCCTTTGCCATCTCCTCTTCCTCTGGAGCTTGACCAAGTTTTCCCTCAAGGTCCTGCATGGTTCTGGCGAGCTGGTTGTATTTGTCCCTGAGCGACCTGGAGAACCAGTCGAGTTTACGCATTTCATCAAAAATAGCCCCCCGGATGCGGTACTCGGCAAAGGTTTTAAATTTAGCACCTTTTGTCGGATCATATTTATTGGCAGCATCAAACAACCCCTCCATGGCAGCACTGGTCATATCATCTCTGGTCATAAATGAAGGAACTTGTGGCACCATGCGCTGGACGATTATATCAACCATGGGCATATGCTCCCTGATTAGCTGGGATCGGTCATCAATTGGTGATAATGGCGGATACATAATGTTTTTGTCCGATTATTTTTTATTGCCTGTTTCCAGGAGTCGTTTCCAGAAGAACTGTATGGAACCTTTAGCTGTAAGAGCTTTTGGTTCCTGCAAGAGGACAGCAGCCAGGGATTCAAAAGCCATGCTGGTCTTTGACTCCGGAAATAATTGAACCATGACCTGCTGTTTTCTGATAGCGTCAATCATATGTTTATTCCTTGGGATGGAACCCATATAATCTATGGAAATGTCGAGATAACGGTTAGCTACCATGGTTAGTTTGCGATAAACATCAAGGGCCTCTTCCTCATTTTCTATACAGTTGACTATAAGGTTGAAATGTTTCTCGTGGTACTGGTTGGAAAGCAGTTTCATCAGGGCGTAGGCATCGGTTATGGCCGTGGGATCAGGAGTTGTCACCACCAGTATTTCCTGGGCTGCGGTGTTGAAGTAGGTTACATTTTCAGATATTCCGGCCTCGGTATCAATCAGGACAAAGTCAAAATCGTTGTCCATGGAATCAAGAGATTCAAGGAGTCGATGTTTTTGCTGAATACCAAGGCGGGTAAACTGCTGTACCCCCGACCCTGCCGGTAGTATTTTGATGCCTGCCGGCCCATCCACAAGGGTATCCTTGAGACTTATATCTCCGGCAAAAAAATGGTTTAGGTTACGAGTTGGAGCAAGACCGAAAACCACATCTATATTGGCAAGTCCAAGATCAGCATCAAGAATAAGAACTCTTTTTCCGGCTCTGGCCAGAATGACAGCCATATTGGCTACCATGGCTGTTTTTCCGACCCCTCCTTTACCGCTGGTAATGGAGAAAACCCGGGTGGCTGACATTTTTTTATTTTTATTATCAGGGGGGGGATTAATATTATTCATTGTTCGCAGAGTATCAGCCTGATCTGCGGGGAGTGTTTCATGGTCAACCATTTTCTTGAAATCCTTATAATATGTCTAATTGCAATGAAGAGTGGAAATTAGTTTTTATTTTCATGGCTTAAATCAGTTGTAAACATCGGATTGGTGATAAATCAGTGAAAAACTACACTTTCTTAAATGTTCGAAGTCTACGCTATCTGGATATTGCCCCAGGTTTGTTCTATTCGCCTCTCCCGTTATATTAGTCATATGCGGGTGAGGCGAATAGGCAAAAATGGGGTGATAGCCTAACATTTACAATCAGTTGGGGAAGCTTTGCCGACATGTGTTGATTATAAGTTCTGCAAGTATTTCCCCGGTTGGTGCAATGATGTCTTCCGGTACCCGTTGGCCGTTGGTTAAAAAAGATATTGGTGTGTCTTTGAGGTAATGAATATTTAAGAGTACCCCGAGTTGCTGGCATTCATCTATTTTACTGAAGATAAAGTTGTCAATACCAAGACAGGAAAAGCTCTCTATAACCATTTCCATTTCCTGTTCTCTGCTGGTGGAGCTGAGCACGAGATGATGTTCAAAGTTGCATTCCGGACGAAGAAATGCTTTCATCTCTTCAATGTCAAGCGAGTTTCCAGGGCTGCGTCCCGCAGTATCAATAAGGATAAGGTCACAGTCATTGTGCTTGGCAAGGGTGCTATCCATGTCTTCTGCTCTCGTTACCACCTCAACCGGTATGTTCATTATTTCTCCGTAAACTTTCAACTGCTCTACTGCGGCAATACGGTAAGTATCTATGGTGATCAGAGCAATTTTACCACCAAACCGGTTAAGGTAACCGGCAGCAAGCTTTGCTATGGTGGTAGTTTTGCCGGCTCCGGTCGAACCAATCAGGCATATTCTTTTTTGCCGGTTCAGAGGACGGGTTAGCGGAGTGTTTACGGTGAAAAGGCGGGCAATAGCATCTGTCAATATTGCCGCTGGATCAATATCGCCTATATCAGCGTGGAAAGTGTCTCTTGTGAAGCGGGTGACTATTCCAGCCATGTGCGGGCTCAGCCCGCAGGATATGAGCAACTGGCCGGGCGAATTTTTTGTTTCTGATTCCGATTTTGCTTCCAATGACACCCCTGCCGGGGCAGGAGTGCTCATCTTCCGGGACAGAGAGTTTATCATTGTCCGCAGTTCACTTATCTCATCCTGTAATTTTGTCTCATTGGGTTTTTCGCTATGCACGACCTGTTGCTTCTTATGTTTGGGATAAACCGCTCCTTCGGTGTCGTTTGCCGACCAGACATCCTGGTAGGTGATATCTTCCTGTTTGTTCTCATACCTGCTGGGGGCAGGGCGGGACTTCAGGGACGGATGGACAGATTTTTCCTGCCATTCCAAGTCAATGGCTGCGGTTATCTCCAAGGTTGCTTTGCCGAGAACTCCGAGTTTTCCGTTATGCAGGGTTCTGGTGGAAAGAATAAGTGCATCCGGGCCAAGAGCCTCTTTGACCAT
>CAZEMY010000092.1:0-8470 GCA_964513405.1 uncultured Desulfobulbaceae bacterium | reverse complement strand
GTACTTGACGAAGTCAGCACCGCGATTCACGGCGGCGAAGCCGCCGTGAACAAGCGGATAATTATGCACATCCTTTAATAAGATTTACTCAAAAGGTTTCAGCTAATAATATTTCAAAATGGTTTGAAAATATAGAAAAAATTATTCAAGACTATAAGTGGTCAAAAAATATTGCTGCATCTGTTGTTTTCGAGGAGTTCAATTATCTATTTCGGAACAACTCTTATCCGTTACCACATAAATTATTATTAGAGTTATCCAGCATTGCAAGTAGTCTAAATGAAAAAGATAAAATTGCATTATCAACAACAATTGCAGCAAAATTTAATGAATTATATGAAGAGCCTGAACCAGAATCTGAAAGAATCCCGTCTGAGGATGTCCCATTTTAATGAGTAACCGAACAATCGTTTGCACACTGACTGGCTCACACGCGCGATCTTCAGATGTTAATCCAATTTCTTGCCACGCTCTAAGTTGGCAGATGATGCCAAGGCCAGCAGGTGAAACGGGACATTCAAGGCGGCTCCGCCGCCTTGAATCCCGGTGCTGACCGGTCCAGCCCCGGGATTAAGTGCCTCCGAGGTAATTCCCCCAGAGAAAGCTACCACTCAAACAAATAATACATATTGTTTTTCTTGGCCTTGACATTTCGTCTCCACATGGATACAGCAAAAGTATGAGCTACGAACTGCGAAGCACAAAACAATACGACAAGTGGCTATCTGGAATCAAAGATAGGCAAGCGCGTAATAGAATACTGAGGCGTATTGACAGTATGGTTATCGGTTCCTTTGGGGATCATAAAACAATCAACACCAACCTTTTTGAACTTCGCATGTTCTTTGGCCCTGGATTCCGCATATATTATACCATTCAGGGGCGTGAGATTATTTTCCTTCTTGCCGGGGGAGATAAATCGAGTCAGAAAAAAGATATCGCTAAAGCAAGAGAACTTTTGAAACAGTTGGAGGTTTAAACTATGTCTCTTAAAACAAAACCTTTTGATGTGGCCGAACACTTGGAAACACAGGAGGATATTAAAATGTTCCTTCAAGATGCCGCAGAAGGAACGCCAGAGGAGTTTGTTCACGCTCTTAATACCGCTGCCCGTGCGATGGGCATGACTGAAGTAGCCAAAAAAGCAGGAGTTACTCGAGCTAGTCTGTATAAGTCCCTTGCTGATGGAGGTAAACCCCAATTTGCTACCATCAGCAAGGTCAGTGAGGCACTCGGTTGTAAACTGGCTGTTGCTTGATTAATCCATATTCCTCATTTCAATTCAAAACCGGCACTTAACAAGTGTATTCACTGGAAAACAAGCACGGCGGTTTTCAAGCCAAGTTTCAAAGTTTATCAAACTTTTATCTTCGTGTCACGCTGGTCGGTAATTCCGCTTGTTTCCAGTGATACAGGACGTTCGGCTATGAATGGATGAATTATTCTCTGAACAAATAGATTAGTAAAACTTGTACTTTATGTATAAGTTGTGCACATATAATAATTAACTCTGTTGCTAAGATTGTTTTCAATAACGAGATAATTGTAAGTGGCTATTAAGAAACCGAACCTTGCGGTGGTGTGTGATGCTGAACAAATTATCTGTGTGAAGATGGACAAGAAGGATAATAATACAGTAAGTTATACCACAGGAGCTATTGAAAATCCGGTGATTAACCGCAAGATTGTCGAGATTCTGGAAGGCACGGAACCAGCCTTCAATGTGCGGAAATCAAAGTACCAGTTTGCCGGGAAACAGGAATAGTCATGAAACTAAGTGATAATGAAATACGGGATATAACCAAACATCTTGAGGCGGGAAAACCGTTGCCGGAAAAGTATCGTTTTCTGCTCTTTGAAGACAAACGGGAGGTGGAACTGGTATGGAACGGCAAGACCGGTGAAGTATGCAATATGGTGCTGCCCTTTCAGGTGATTGAGCAGGTGGATGAACCACGGGCGGAAAAGGTAATGAAATTTCAGCCCAGCCTCTTTGATTCCCTCACCGGACGGCAGGTGACGGGCTGGAACAATAAGCTGATCTGGGGAGATAATAAGCTGATTCTCTCCTCGCTGAAAAACGGGCCGCTCCGGCAGGAGATTGAGGAACAGGGCGGCATTAAGCTGATCTATATTGATCCGCCCTTTGATGTGGGTGCTGATTTTTCCATGGATATTGAGATCGGCGGCGAGACGCTGACCAAGAGACCGGGGGTGCTGGAGGAACTGGCTTACCGGGATACTTGGGGCAAAGGGGCGGATTCCTTTATTGCCATGATCTATGAGCGGTTGGTGCTGATGCGGGATTTACTGGCTGAGGATGGGAGTATTTATGTGCATTGTGACTGGCGGGTGAATAGTTATATTCGCTTGGTTTTGGATGAGGTTTTTGGGAAGGAAAATTTTCTGAATGAAATACTTTGGCGTAGAAGAACAAATACTGTTAAAGCAATTTCAAAAAAATTCTCAATAAATACGGATACAATTTTTTTATATACAAAAGCTAAAGACGGTTATCTTTTTAATATTCAATATGGAGAATATCCAGATGAATACTTGAATAGATTTAAATATAAAGATGAGAAAGGAAAATATCGTTGGCAAGTAATGGCTACTTATTCCCAAGATCGGCTTGATAAATTGAAAGCCGAAAATAGAATAAGATTCTCTGAAAATGCAAAATACCCCGAATTCAGACAATATACATGGGAGTTAAAAGGACGGCCTATTGAAAATATCTGGGATGATATAAACATGATAAATGCAATGGGCGATGAACGACTTGGTTATGCCACACAAAAACCAGAAGCATTACTAGAGCGTATTATTAAAGCATCTTCAAGTGAAGGAGATCTTGTAGCCGACTTCTTCTGTGGTTCCGGCACCACCCTGGCCGTAGCCGAAAAATTAAACCGCAAATGGATCGGATCCGATCTCGGCAAATTCGCCATCCACACCAGTCGCAAACGCCTCATCGGTGTCCAGCGTCAGCTCAAGGAAAAGCAGAAAAACTGGCGGGCCTTTGAAATCCTTAATCTTGGCAAATACGAACGCCAGCATTATCTGGGTATTAATCTCTCGACCCGGGAAGAGGAACAGCAGAAACAACTGGGCGCCAAGGAGAAAGCCTTTCTGGAACTGATCCTCCATGCCTACCGGGCTGAAAATATCAGCCAGTTCAAGACCTTTCAGGGAAAAAAGGCGGGGCGGCTGGTGGCGGTGGGGCCGATCAATCTGCCGGTGGCCCGGCTCTTTGTGGAAGAGGTCATTCTGGAATGCCGTCAGAAACACATCACCAGGGTTGATATCCTGGGTTTTGAGTTTGAAATGGGGCTGTTTCCCAATATCCAGGAAGAGGCAAAGAAAAAGGGCATCGACCTGGCCATGAAATATATCCCAAGTGATGTCTTTGATAAACGGGCGGTGGAAAATAATCAGGTGGTGTTCCACGATGTTTCTTTTATAGAGGTCAAGCCCCATGTGAGCAAAAACCACATTGCCATGGAGCTGACCGATTTTTCCGTGTTCTACTCCCAGGATGCTCAGAACCCGGATGTAAGCTTAAAGAAGAAAAAGAGCAAAATAATCGTTGATAAAGGCCAGGTGGTCAAGGTGAGCAAGAACAAGGACGGTATTATCAGCCGTGAGGTGCTTACCAAAAAATGGACGGACTGGATAGATTACTGGTCGGTTGATTTTGATTTTGAATCCAAGAAAGAAATTATCCGGGTACAGCGTGAAGAAAGTGGAGAGATTGAAGAGGTCTGGTCAGGCGACTATATCTTTGAAAATGAGTGGCAGTCCTTCCGTACCAAAAAAGATCGCTCCCTTGAACTGAAAAGTGCCAAACATGAATGCCCGGCTGGACGCTATAAGGTGGCGGTGAAAGTTATTGATATCTTTGGTAACGATACCATGAAAGTGGTTGAGGTAACAGTATGAGCAGACAGGATTATCCAAAATATTTCAGGCAGCGTTATATTGTCTCTTTGCTTGAAGCGGTAGGTGGAAACTTAGGTAAAATGGATCTTCAAAAGCTGCTTTTTTTATCCCATCAGAAAACGGGTATTCACTATTTTGATTTTGTCCCCTACCATTACGGCTGTTACTCATTTCAGGCGGCATCTGATCTGGAAGTTTTGGAGAAAAACGGCTGGATTCAGGTGAAGGGAAACAGGATTTCGCTGTTACATTCATTGCCTGTTGAAAAATCTCTACCTGAGCAGGAGAGCAGTGAACTGGCTCTATTTATGCAAAGCCATAATCAGTATAGAGAGAGAACACTGATACGCCATATCTATGAACAATATCCCTACTACGCCATCAGGAGTAAAATGGCTGGAGATGTTGTTGACAAGGAAGCCTTTCATCGGATTAAGGAGGTGAAAAAGGATTTGTGGCAGGAAAAGACAATCCTTTTTACCATAGGGTATGAAGGGATAGCATTTGAGAGCTATGTGAACCGTCTGATTCGTCACAATGTTCGGCTGCTATGTGATGTCCGAAAGAATCCATTGAGTCGAAAGTTTGGTTTTTCCAAAAGAAGTCTGTCGATACTGCTTCCCAAAATCGGAATCAAATATGTTCATATCCCGGAGCTGGGTATTCTGTCGCAGAATCGAAAGAATCTTCATTCATCGGCTGATTATAAACAACTTTTTCATCAATACAAAAAAACATTGGTAAAGAAAGAACAGTATCTGCTTCAATTGCATAATGCACTCAAAGAGAGGAAGCGAATTGCCATAACCTGTTTTGAAAAAGATCCGTCATTCTGCCATCGCCATTGTGTCAGTGACTGGCTTCAAGAAGAGAAAGGGATAAAGGTCTCTCATTTATGATTGAGACAAAAAAAGTTTTTATAACCGTCAAGACATATCCTACTCTGTCAACAAAACATGACGAACTGGTATGCACGGCTGGTTTCTTTGAGGATGGGAGCTGGGTACGTATTTATCCCTTTCCTTTCCGCAAACTTGACTACGATAAACGATACAGAAAATACCAGTGGATGGAACTGCAACTGGAAAGAAATTTCAGTGATCCACGCCCTGAAACATATAAGGTGGTTGATCTGGGCACAATCAATCTCATCGGTGATCCGGTCAGTACAGGGAAGAGGAAAGACTGGAAAGAACGAAAAGAGATTGTTTTCTCCAAAAGCAGGATTTACACCAATCTTACCGAATTAATTACACGGGCAAAGGCCAATGAACTTTCATTGGCAACCTTTAAACCAAAAGAAATTATCGACTTTGAGATTGCAAAGACAAAACGGGAGTGGCCGGCGAATAAACTTGCATTGCTGGAAGCAAAATCCAAACAGTTATCACTTTTCCAAACAACAGATGAACTGAAAAAAGAATTTTCAGTTGTGAAAAAGCTGCCATATAAGTTTTTTTATCGTTTTCGTGATGAGGATGGCAGGGAAGCCAGGTTGATGGTCGAAGATTGGGAGATCGGTGCACTCTTCTGGAATTGCTTGAAAGACGCCAAGGGAAATGAAGAAGAAGCACTTACAAAGGTACGAGAAATGTATGGTGATACGCTTTTGAAAAAGGATATTCATCTGTTTCTTGGTACAGTCCGAACAGCTCATTTCAGGTTTCCGAATCCTTTTGTTATTATAGGTGTTTTTTATCCACCTAAAAATCCGCAACTCTCATTATTTTAAATTCCCTCCTGTTTTTTAAACCCGCCGAATTCGATGGGTTTAAAAAACAGGCTGGTCAGAAAAACACATGTTTTTCACCTATGAATTATAGATTAAACTTCCCTGAGGCACAAAATAATGGCACTGCATCCTGATTTTCCGGCTTCACCCCATGCAGTTCTTGATCCTGATGTGCGCTGGTTTCCGGCTGATGAGGTTTTACGGGAATCCAGCTCTGAAAAACTAATGCCGCCTCTGGTGCCGGTCTTGCGAAAAAAAGTGCAGGAGTGGCGGGATAACAAGTATGAGGGTGCCTCTGATACCAGTCTGTCTTTACTGAACTGGTGGTTTCATAGTCAGCATCTTTTGCCGCAGGCAGATGGTTCCATGGCTCAATTTCAATACTATTTTTCCCAGCAGGAGGCCATTGAGACCATTGTTTATCTCTATGATGTGGCACAGGCCAGGGATAAATATGATCTGCTGCGCTTTGATTCGTCTGGGGCGGTTTCCGCCGGGATGTTTGACGAATCGTGGAGCCGCTTTGTGATAAAAATGGCAACAGGAGCCGGTAAAACCAAGGTGATGAGCCTGGTACTGGCCTGGTGCTTTTTTCATAAACTGTATGAGGCGGACTCGGCACTTGCCAGAAATTTTCTGCTGATTACGCCCAATATTATCGTGCTTGACCGGATACGCAGCGATTTTGAAGGATTGCGTATTTTTTTTAATGATCCTGTCTTGCCGGATAATGGTTTTGACGGTCTGAACTGGCGGGATGATTTTCAGCTCACTCTACATATTCAGGATAATGTAAATGTCACCCGGCCAACCGGAAATATCTTTCTGACCAATATTCATAGGGTCTATAGCGGTAACGATGTGGAACCCTCCGCTGATGACGAAAATACCATGGATTATTTCCTGGGAAAACGTCCAACTGGTGCCACCACCGACTCCAAGGTTGATCTTGGTGATATTGTCCGGGATATTGAGGAACTGGTTGTCTTAAATGATGAGGCACACCATATTCATGACGCCAAACTTGCCTGGTTTCAATCCATTGCCGATATCCACAACCGTTTGCTGCATAAAGATAAATTTCTGGCCTTGCAGGTGGATGTGACGGCCACCCCAAAACATAATAATGGGTCGATATTTGTCCAGACAATCTCAGATTATCCACTGGTGGAGGCAATTAGCCAGAATGTTGTGAAACATCCGGTTCTGCCGGATTCCGCCAGCCGGGCAAAGCTGAATGAACGGCAAAGCTCCCGCTATACTGAAAAATACGCCGATTATCTCAATCTTGGCGTTGAAGAGTGGCGCAAGACATATAACGAACATGAAAAATTAGGAAAAAAGGCCATTCTTTTTGTCATGACCGATGACACCAAAAACTGTGATGATGTGGCGGACTATCTGGAGGCATCCTATCCTGAATTAAAAGACAGTGTCCTGGTTATCCATACCAATACCAAGGGGGAGATCAGCGAGGCCAAGAGTAAAAAGAAAAAGGAAGAACTGGAGTTACTCAGAAAGCAGTCAAACGATATTGACAGTTGGGACAGCCCCTATAAAGCCATTGTTTCCGTATTGATGCTCAAGGAAGGTTGGGATGTGAAAAATGTCACTACCATTGTCGGCTTACGTGCCTATTCCGCTAAAAGTAATATTTTGCCGGAGCAGACCCTGGGCAGAGGACTGCGGAAAATGTATCCAGGCAATGAGGTGGAAGAGTATGTCAGTGTGGTGGGTACGGATGCCTTTATGGATTTTGTCGAATCCATAAAGGCAGAAGGAGTGGAGCTTGAACGAAAGGCCATGGGTGAAGGAACAAAGCCGAAAACACCGCTTATTGTAGAGGTTGATAATGAAAATGACAAAAAAGATATCGGCAGCCTTGATATTGAAATTCCGATTCTTACTGCCCGCACCTACCGGGAGTATAAAAGCCTTGAGGAGTTGAAGCCGGCAGAGTTCGGTCATAAAAAGGTCGCATACAAAAAATTTAGTGTTGAGGCACAGCGGGAGATCGTCTTTAAGGACATAACTTCTGGAGAGATCAGCCACACGACTCTGCTCGATTCCAGTGCCATAACGGATTTTCGTTCAGTCATCGGTTATTTCAGTCAGATCATAATGAAAGATTTGCGCCTGGTCAGCGGCTATGATGTTCTTTATGGCAAAGTGAAGAGTTTTGTCAGAGACAATCTGTTTGATGGGCCGGTTGATCTTGATGACATGAATACTTTACGAAATCTCTCTGAGGTGGAGGCCTGTAAAACTCTGATAGAAACATTTAAGAAACAGATTAATGGTCTGACCGTAAAAGATAAGGGTGATGCTGAGATAAAAGATTATATCAAATTGCGTCAGACTCGTCCCTTTGTGGTGAAAGAACAGGGGTATATTATCCCGAAGAAAAGTATTTTTAATAAGATTATTGGTGACAGTCATCTTGAATTGCAGTTTGCCGGTTTTATGGAAGAGTGTGATGATGTTGTTTCCTATGTGAAGAACTATATGGCTGTGCATTTTCAGATTGATTACATCAATGCCGACGGTGATATTTCCAATTATTATCCGGATTTTATTGTGAAGACCACAGAAGGGAAGTTTTTTGTTGTTGAAACAAAAGGGCAGGAAGACCTTGATGTGCCCTTGAAAATGGCACGATTAAAACAGTGGTGTGTGGATATTAACAAGGCCCGGAACTCGACCACTTATGATTTTGTCTTTGTGGATCAGGCGGGGTTTGAGGGGTATAAGATAAATAATTTCGCAGAGCTTGTTGCAAGTTTCCGAGAATATAAG
>CAZEMY010000091.1:0-8489 GCA_964513405.1 uncultured Desulfobulbaceae bacterium | reverse complement strand
TCCACAAAGCAATTCTTGAGACTTTTATAAATCGTCTCTTTACTGTGGTATAATCAGGTACCAGCCGCCTTTTATAGTAACTACTTACCGGGTTAATAACTGTTTATTTTTATTACCTGTGAGCAGTTACCTTTTATAACGATTTTCATAATAGGTAATATGCATTAAATTCAGAACAGAGAAAAATTTTGCCTGAAAAAACATCTGAACCAAAAGATATCCATGACCGCCTGTTCAAGCAACTGATAGAGTCATTTTTTGTGGAATTTATTGATTTATTTTTCCCGCAGGTAAGCTGTTTAATGGATAAAAAACAAATTGCCTTTTTGCAACAGGAGGTGATAACTGATGTTCAGGATCAGGAACAGCATGTAGTCGATATCCTCGTGAAAACCAGACTGGCTGACGAGGAGGGAATAATCCTGATTCATATAGAAAATCAGGCCCAGCGAAGACCGGACTACAACCGGAAAATGTTTAAATATTTTGCCCGACTACATGAAAAGCATCAAAAGAAGATATTGCCGATTGTTGTTTATGGTCATAATACCAACCTAACAGAGACGGATAATTATCAGGTAGCATTTTCCTTTATGAAGGTGTTGGAATTTAAATATTTACTCCTTCAGTTAAAGAAAATGCCGTGGCGTAACTACATTAACAGCAGGAACCCGGTAGCCGCTGCCCTTATTCACAAAATGAACTATGCTGAAAAGGAAAAGATAGCGGTTAAAATAGAATTTACCCGTATGCTGGTTAATATGAGCTTGGATGTAGCCCGCAGTACATTATTAACAGCATTTATGGAAAAATATCTTACCTTGACAGAGCAGGAAGAAAAGATTTTTGAGACGAGAGTAAAAGAAGAACTCACCCTTGAGGAGGTGAAAGAAATGGAACAAATAACAACATCTTATCATGAAAAAGGCAGGTTGAAGGGTCGAGCGGAAGGTAAACGAGAAGGTAAACTGGAAGGTCAAGTGGAAGGCAAAGTGGAAAAAGCATTAGAGGTGGCAGGCAAACTGCTCGCGATGGGTATGGGAGTTAAAGAAGTTATGGAGATAACCGGCTTGGCAAAAGAAGATATTGAGCGACTGGCAAATTAACACAGGCCAGTTATAACATAAGTGGTTTCAGAAACAGTTTTACAAGGTATTAGATAAATGAACGAAAAAACAAAAAAAACTGAGAAAATTATCCTTGCTTATTCCGGCGGTCTTGACACCTCGGTTATTCTTAAATGGCTTATCGAAGAGTACCAGTGTCCGGTAATCGCCTATGCTGCTGATATCGGTCAAAATGAGGACTGGGAAGCGATCAAGGAAAAGGGAATGGCAACCGGTGCGGAAAAAGTTATAATCTCTGATTTACGGGAAGAGTTTGTCCGCGATTATATTTTCCCGGCCTTTAGAGCCAACGCCATATACGAGGGTTCATACCTGCTTGGAACTTCCCTTGCCAGGCCAATTATCGCCAAAGAACAGGTTCGGATTGCCGAACAGGAAGGAGCCGACTCCTTAAGCCATGGTGCAACCGGCAAAGGCAATGATCAGGTTCGTTTTGAACTTGGCTACCTCGCCCTGAACCCGAAACTTAAAATAATTGCCCCCTGGCGTATCTGGGATCTTAATTCCCGCAACAAACTGCTCGCCTTTGCCAAAGAGCATGGTATTCCGGTACCTGTTACCAAAAAAAGCCCCTACAGTTCCGATGAGAATATTCTCCATATCAGTTTTGAAGGCGGACTTCTTGAAGACCCGTGGAACGAGCCTGACGAAGATATGTTCAAGCTCTCGGTTTCTCCGGAAAAAGCACCCGATAAGCCGACCTGGGTGGAGATGGAATTTGAAAATGGCGATCCAGTGGCAATTGACGGCAAACGGCTTGCTCCGGTGGAGATAATGACCGAGCTAAACCGCTTAGGCGGTGAAAACGGTATCGGTCGTCTCGACATGGTGGAGAACCGGTTTGTGGGCATGAAATCACGCGGAGTCTATGAAACTCCGGGCGGCACCATTTTACGAATTGCCCACCGTGACCTGGAGACCATAACCCTTGACAGGGAAGTTCTTGCCATTCGCGATTCTCTGGTTCCAGAATACGCAAAATTGATTTATAATGGGTTCTGGTTCGCTCCGGAAATGGCACTTCTCCAAAAAACCATGGACGAAACCCAGAAAACAGTAAACGGGGTCGTCCGTTTGAAACTATACAAAGGCAACTGCATCCCGGTGGGACGAAAATCAGACAACTCCCTTTATTCAGAAGCGTTTGCCACCTTTGAGGAAGACGAGGTCTACGACCAGAGTGATGCAGAAGGTTTTATAAGGCTCAACTCGCTCCGCCTCCAGATTCAGGCATTGAACAGGAAATAATATATATAATGGTTGGCAAAGAAAAAGAACAGCAGCGGCAACAGAAACAAAAACAAAAGATGTGGGGGGGCAGATTCAGCGAAGGGACTGCATCCTCGCTGGAAAAGTTTACCGAATCAATCAGTTACGACCACCGCCTCTACCATCATGACATAGTTGGTTCCAAGGCTCATGCCCGGATGCTGGCTCGCCAGGGGTTGATAAACGAGATTGAAAGGGATGCAATTATTGCCGGACTGGCGGAAATCGAGGCAGAAATTGAAAACGGTGAATTTGTTTTCAAAGCGGAACTCGAAGATATTCATATGAATATCGAAAAAGCCCTGACTGAAAAAATCGGTTCCGCCGGAGCCAAACTTCATACCGGCCGAAGCCGCAATGATCAGGTTTCTCTTGATCTGCGATTATACTTACGCGACGAAGGCAAAGGGTTAGACAGGCTGCTTGAAAATGTCCAGAAAAGTTTTGCGATGCTCGCCAGGAAATATTTCGGAGCAATAATGCCCGGCTACACCCATCTCCAACGGGCTCAGCCGGTACTTGTCAGCCATCACCTCCTTGCCTATGTCGAAATGTTTAGCCGGGATCGAAGCCGGGTTACGGACTGCCTGAGCAGAATGAACCTGTCCCCGCTTGGGGCAGCCGCCATGGCCGGAACCGGTCTGCCTATTGATCGGGAATCAGTGGCGAGAGAACTGGGGTTTGACGGAGTAACCGCCAACTCCATGGATACTTCCGGAGATCGTGATTTTGTTCTGGAATTTCTTTTTGCCTTAAACACCATCCAGCTTCATCTAAGCCGTCTTGCCGAAGAAATGGTTATCTGGTCAAGCAAAGAGTTTTCTTTTGTTGAAATCGGGGATCGCTACTGTACCGGCTCCTCCATAATGCCCCAGAAAAAAAACCCGGACATACCGGAGTTGATTCGGGGAAAAAGCGGCAGGGTTGCCGGAGCGTTGATGTCTTTACTTATGACCGTCAAAGGGCTGCCGCTTACCTATAACCGTGATCTCCAGGAAGACAAGGAACCTCTTTTTGATGCTTTGGATACGGTCAAGGCTTCTCTTGATATTGTTGCGGAAATGCTCCCCAATACCGTATTCAACTGCGACCATCTTGAAGAGGCGACCAGAGGCGGTTTCATAACTGCCACAGATCTGGCAGATTATATGGTTGGTAAGGATATCCCCTTTCGGGATGCCCATGCCATTGTTGGTCAGGTGGTTGCTCTTTGTCAGAAACGGGATATTGAGCTGATTGACCTTACTCTTTCCGAGTTACAAGGATTTTCAGCTCATATAGAAAGCGATGTGTTTACGGTACTTTCGGTGAAAGGCTCAATAAACTCCCGCATCAGCACCGGCGGAACTGCTGAGCAGCAGGTCGAGCAGGCTCTGGTCAGGGTAGAACAGCTACTGGGAATGTAATGGTCAAAAAATTACTGCACAGGTGGTATATCCCTCTTGCCATCGCTTCAATAACTTTAATTTCTCTCAACGGTTGCGGATTTAAAGACCATCCCATTCCTCCCCAGCAGGTGATTCCTCTGCCAATAAGCGACCTCAGTTACCAGTTGGACGAGAGCGGAGTAACCCTGTCATGGAGTTATCCGCTTGTGACGGTGACAGGCAGGGATGTAGTCGGTATCTCCAGTTTTAAGATTTATCGGGCAGTGATGTCCCCCGGGGATTATTGTTCTGATTGCCCAGCTATTCCTTTTACTGCTCCGGTCATTATTGCCGGGGATGCCATCCAAGATGAAAATCGTAAAACAGTAACCCATCAAGCCAGCCTGCTCAGACCAGGCAATATGTATTTATTCAAGGTTCGTTCTGTTTCCGGCTGGTGGGCAGAATCAAAAGATTCAAATATTGTTTCTTTTTACTGGCAAATTCCCCCAATGGCACCGACAAGGCTGTCAGCCACCCCACAAGACAGCACCATAACCTTAAACTGGCAGCCCACCACCACCAAACTTGACAGCAGCCCGGTGAGCGGAACAATTAAGTACCAGGTTTACCGAAGTGTTAATGACAGCCGCTTTCACCCCTTAAGAGAACCGGTAAGCAAAACCAGCTTTGTCGATAGAGACACCATCAATAACAAGGAATATTTTTATAAAGTACAGGCCATGGCGGTTTACCCTGAAGGGGTTGTTGGCGGCGGTAAAACCGATTCAATATCTGCATCTTCCATTGATCTTACCCCACCACCAATACCGGCAGGTGTCCGGGTAATTTCCACAAGCGGCGGAGTGAGAATTTTCTGGGAACCGGTTAAGGCAGTGGATTTACAAAAATATCATATTTATCGCCGTCTTAAAAATGAAAACTCAGAAAAACTTATCGGCAAAGTCAAAGCTCCCTTTGCCATGTACATGGACAGTAAGATTCCCGAAACAGCGGAGGTAGTTTTTTATTCCGTTTCCAGTGTTGACAACAGCAGCCCCGGCAACGAGTCCCGTCGCTCGGCAGAAATTAAAGTCAGACGATAACTGCTCACAGGGCACCGCATCTTTCCGCGGTCACGCTGGCTTGCTTATGACTAATACGCTGCACCAGCCTGCCTGCGAAAAGCTACGGCACCCTGTAAGCAGTTACAAATTCGGTGGTTTGCGAAATTAAGTCGCTTCCCCCGTTTGAGTAGTTACACCAGACGATAACAAAATAACAAAATAACAAAATAACAAAAAACTTCATAATCATGGATAATTTTCATTACAAAAACGACAATCTGTACTGCGAAGATATTAGAATTGATGAAATAGCTGCAAAAACCGGTACCCCGTTTTATCTGTACAGTGCTACTGCTCTAAAAGGTAATTACCAACTATTTGACGATGGGTTTAAAGATATACCCCATCTGACCTGTTTTGCAGTCAAGGCCTGTTCCAATATCGGGATTCTCCACCTGCTCGCCGCCATGGGCAGTGGTGCGGATATTGTTTCCGGAGGCGAACTGTTCCGGGCCTTAAAAGCAGGGATTAACCCTGATAAAATCATCTACTCAGGGGTTGCCAAGACAGAGGCTGAAATAAGGGAAGCCGTGCTTGCCGATATATTGTTTTTTAATGTTGAATCGTCTCAGGAGCTTGACCTTATCCAAAAAGTTGCCCGTGATCTTGGTGCCACAGCCCGGATTTCATTTCGTATAAATCCTGATGTGGATCCAGTTACCCACCCCTATATTTCCACAGGACTTACCAAGAGCAAGTTTGGTTTACCGGTGGAAGCGGCATTTGCTGAGTATATCCGGGCCCGTGCAATGGATCATATAGAAGTTGTTGGGGTGAGTTGCCATATTGGTTCTCAACTTACAAAAATTTCTCCATTCATCGAAGCAGCCGAAAAAGTAAAAGCATTTATAGCACGGTTGAATGACAAAGGAATAACCATAAAATATCTTGATTTGGGAGGCGGTCTCGGCATCACCTATGATAACGAACAGCCGCCCCATCCCCATGAATATGCCCAGGCGATTCAGGATATCCTTAAAGGGTTAAACTGCACCCTTATTCTCGAACCGGGAAGGGTAATTGCCGGTAATGCCGGAGTTCTGATTACCAAAGTCCAGCACACCAAAACCAATAGCGGCGGAGAAGAGGAAAAACGGTTTGTTATTGTCGATGCCGCCATGAATGATTTGACCAGACCCTCTCTTTACGGAGCTTATCATGAAATTATTCCGGTGACGGATAATGGCAGGGATAAACTAAAAGTTGATGTCGTCGGCCCGGTATGTGAGACCGGCGACTTCATGGCAAGAGACCGGGAACTGCCGGCTACGGAACCGGGAGATCTCCTTGCCATCATGAGCAGCGGTGCCTACGGGTTCACTATGTCATCAAACTATAATTCCAGACCGCGGGTCGCCGAGGTGCTGGTAAACGGTTCAGACATCCACCTTATCCGCCGCCGGGAAGATTACGATGACCTTACTCGTCATGAAAATATTGTTAAACTATAATGAAACTTAAAATACTCCCCCTAAATTTTACAAAAATGAGCGGTACCGGCAATGATTTTATTATTATTGACCACCGCACGCCCCTTATCGACCCGAGCGAAATGAATGAATTCGCCGCTCTGGTCTGCCGGCGAAAATTCTCGGTGGGGGCAGACGGTCTTATTTTCATTGAGAATTCAGAAGTTGCCGATTTTAGCTGGCAATTTTTTAATGCTGATGGATCAAAAGCGGAGATGTGCGGGAACGGGGCCCGTTGTGCAGCCCGTTTTGCCTATCTGCTTGGAATTGCTCCACCAAAAATGAGCTTTGAAACCGTTGCCGGAATTATTGAGGCCAGCGTCTCTGTCTCTGACACCCAGGTCTCGGTAAAAATGACCAAACCGAATAATTTCAAGCTCCATCAGCATATTGAAGTAAACGGAGAGCCGTTAACTGTCCATTCTATTGACACAGGGGTTCCCCATGCAGTTGTCATCGTTGATGGTATAGACAGGATCAATGTTCAAAAACTCGGCAGCCTGCTCCGCCGCCATGACTCTTTTAAACCAAATGGCACCAATGTCAACTTTGTCGGTAAAAAGAATGACGGTTTCAAGGTAAGAACCTATGAAAGGGGTGTGGAAGCAGAAACCAGGGCCTGCGGCACCGGGGCAGTGGCAGCTGCCCTGGTATTATCGCTTGAGGACAAAAGCAGCTCACCGGTGAAAATGATAACATCAGGAAATGATCGTTTAACCATTTCTTTTGATTTACAAACCGATCCCTTGAGTGCAAATAATGTTTTTCTTAAAGGAGCAGCAAACATCATCTACAGTGGTGAACTTAATAATGAGGCATTGCTTGAATAACCGTTCGACTATCACCCCATTTTCGTCCGATTCGCCTCTCCCGCATATGACTAAATATAGCGAGAGAGGCGAATCGGACAAACCTGGGGCAATATTCAGATAGCGTAGACTTCGAACATTTAAGGAATCGTAATTTTTCACTAATTTCGAACCAGCCCGAATATTTACCTGCTTAACTCATAACTATCTGCAACATCAGCTTGCCTGTCCAAAAAACGACTCAAATCCTAATTTCCTATCCGATCAGGTTCAAAGTGCATATTCCACTGAAACTTATATTTACTAGATATTCTACATAAGAGGACAGGCAGGTGCGTAGGTCGGATTAGCGGGTAAAACGAAAAAACTGATAAACAGAAAAGACTACAATCAAAACAAATAATATATAATGGCAAGGCCTGAGCGTAATCCGACGGGTAGCGTGTTGTCGGATTACGCTCAGGCCTTGCGGCATTGGTACTTTTAGGTTATTTTTAGTTCATTGTGTTTTCTATCTTCACTCTTGTTTACGCTAACCCGACCCACGGACTTGTCCTGTCCAAAAACGACTCAAGCCCTAATATCCTATCCGACCAGGATCAAGCCGGACATTTTCCCTGAAACTTATCTTTACTTTGCCATTGACAGAACCTCTTTTTGTGCATATGTTCTTTACTGCTTGAGGGTTGACATATGATTCCTTACTAGGACCCCCTGTTAACCTGCTGTAGTTTCGGTCATTTTTAGACAATGTATCCCCATCTGGATAAGTTGTCCTAATATTTAATCAGGAGGAGTAAAATGCGTGTAGCAATACCTACAAATAACCCGGGAGGTCTGGACGCTTCCCGCTCTGATCATTTCGGACATTGTGATGTTTTTACTGTTGTAGAAGTGGATGAAGGAAACAAGATGCTTTCAGTTGAGACTCTTCCTGTTCCTGACCATGGTGCCGGTGGCTGCATGGTACCGGTGCAGGCATTAAAAGATGCCGGTGTGAATGCTATTGTTGTAGGCGGAATGGGAGCCAGACCCCGGCAGGGTTTTTCTGAAGCCGGCATTAATGTATATTGGGCTGACCGTAACACTGTTCCAGATGTAACTGCTGTTATGGATAAATTTTCAGCAGGTCTTTTGCCCAGTATGAATGATGAGCAGGTTTGTCAGGGTGGTGGAGACTGTCATCACTGAGGCAGAAAAAATATAAACGAATGTCGAATTTCGAATGTCGAATTTCAAATATAGAAGTTTTTTACTTCATAATTAGAAATTCCTTGTTCGATATTCTGCTGTTCAAAAAACTTCTTATTGATAATTGTTC
>CAZEMY010000090.1:4774-8633 GCA_964513405.1 uncultured Desulfobulbaceae bacterium | reverse complement strand
AAAAGGAAAAAAATCAAACTGTTGGTGGATCCAACCGACATTTGCGGTTATAGTTCCTGCGGGAGTGATTGGCTCAACTTTTGACAACCTGCTCGCTGCGGCGGCCGGCGAAGAATACGAGCAGAAAATAATGTACCCGGGGTTTGCTAAAACTGCCGACAAGGAATCCTTTCCTGAGATTGCTTCCGTATTCCTGTCCATTGCCGTGGCTGAAAAGCAGCACGAAAAACGCTATCGAATCTTGGCTGCAAATATTAAAGCAGGACTGGTTTTCAAGAGAGAGGGTGAGGAAAACACTATCTGGCGTTGTCGTAACTGTGGATATTCAGGCCGTACATAAAGTGATTCCAGATGATTTCTTGTTGATATTCAGGATTTCCAACTGGGGTGTTGCGGATATGGAGGTATCTCTTTTTGAGACAAAAAAAGAATATCAAGACATCATAAGACTTCTTTCGAAGGAACCCCTCGATGCCATTTCCGTCTCCACCTACGAATACCAGGAGAAGGCCTTTGCTTCCAATAAAAACATGGCCCAACTGACAAAGGAAGTCACAGAGCTTCCTGTTATGATATGCGGGGGAATATATAATTTAGAAAGTGCAGAGGATGCGTTGAATAATGCTGATATTGTGCTTAGTGCTAAATCCTTACTCCTGAATCCTAACTGGGTGGCAGATGTGCGAGGAAATAAAGCACTGAATCGATACAAATCGGAAGATGCCAATGTGGCTTACACCACTGAGCCGCTTCCCTGAAGCGATTTGATTCCGTATCCCCCCTATAATATAATTTGAGTATTCTTAAAAACTCTCGATTACAGCATTGTTCCAACAATCACCTTTCGGAGATCCGGAAGGTGCCTGTTGTTGTGAATGTCCGGAAACAGCTGACTTAGGAGTTGTTGTGGAATAAGAAAAATACAAACCCAGAAAGGAGGACAAATATGGTTGATATCATCATAGGTTCCGTGCCACCAACGGGTCCCCCCGTGAATAAACCAACGGCCAGCAGTAACCGAGCCGTTGAGGCGGAGATACTCAATATAAGAACACCACGACAACGAATTACCAGAAGGGAAGAGAGAGAAGAACGACGCAGACATTTCCGCCAAGACCCGGCCGGAGGAAGAATTTTAACTATCCTGATTCCAAATCCCAGCTTGTTGCCCCATGATATTAATCCGGGGAAATACAAGGTAAGGTTAAGCTTTGTAAAAAAACAGTGAAATATTATAAGTAATCGGGGTGGTGTTCCCACGCAGAGCGTGGGAACACGAAAACATTTAAAAGATCTTATTTTATCACTGAGTTAGCATCGACCCGAATGTTTACTTTTTTTTCATGGCGAGCCAAAAATAATTAAAACGGTTGCATTCTCCATATCCCGCAGGGACAGGTATCTGCACAGAAACCACAGGCTATGCACTTATTGTCATCAGACACATACTCATACTTAACCCCTTGCGGGATATCAGCCACAATTTCACGCCTGGAAATTGCGTGGGTAGGGCAGATTGTCTCACAGAGGTGACAGTCACGACAGGACCCGCAACTCAGGCAACGGGCTGCCTGGTGGTTTTCAGTATCCCCTTTTTCCTCAGCCGGATCGTAATGGGCAATAGTAAGGTCTTCATACTTAATCAGCTTTTTGGCAAAAGGTTTCCATTCCTCGCCTTTAAGAACTGCGGCAAGGTATTCACCTGTTCTCTTGCCTGCTCCAAGGGCATTGGTGGCAAGGCCTGGTCGCTCCACATCGCCCACCGCCATAATTTTAGGGTCACTGGTGCGTCCTGCCTCATCGGTCTTTATCCATGAACCACCAGCGACATTAACCACTTCAACTGAATCAGGAAGGAAATCCACTTTAGGCACATCACCAATGGAAATAATCACGGTCTGGGCGGGAATCAATTCACCGCTGTCGGTTACCAGCCCTTCTTCAGCCACCTCTTTGGTCATAACCGGCCATTTAAACACGGCTCCAAGAACCTCGACGGCATCACGCTCCTTACCAAAGGCAAGGGGTTTTTGAATATCGACAAGAGTTACCTGGACAGCACCAAGGCGATAGGCTTCAGCAGCCACATCGCAGCCCACATTACCAGCCCCGATTACCACCACCTCGCTGCCGGTTTCCATGGGCGTATCACTCTTGGCGGCTTTTAGATAATCAAGGGCAGGTACAACCCGTTCGTGACCGGTGAAAGGGATGATTTTGGGCTGATGAGTTCCCACCGCAACCACCACAAAATCATACTCTTCTTTAAGTTCCTCTACCTTTTTTTGACTTAAATTAACCCCAAGATGAACGGTTATGTTATCTTCCTTAATAAATCTCTCAATTTCCTGATCCCATACCGCTTTGGAGAGCCGCTCCCAGGGAATGGTCTGAGCCAACTTGCCGCCCAATTTATTATCAGACTCAAAGATATGGGCTTCAACTCCATTCAGGGCAAGGTGCCAGGCCGTACCCATACCCGCCGGGCCACCACCAATGATTGCTACTTTTTTACCAATGGAAGCTGCCACTTTAGGCGGCTCCGCAGTGTGGACAGCCTTGCCCAGCACTTGAATATCAATTGAGTAATCAACTTTTTTTCTGGAACAGTTCTGAATACAGAGATTAGGGCATATTGTCCCGCACACCGAAGCCGGCAGGGGAGTATAGCGAAGCAGCATCTCATAGGCTTCATCACTTTTACCCTCACGGATCATCCGCAGCCGGTCAATGGTGGGAATGTGCATGGGACAGTAGTAAGTACAGGGAGCTGCGGAATCACGGTTTGCCCAGAATGGCTTTTTCCTCCGCAGATCCCCGCTTTCAATAACCCCGATCAGGGATCTCTCTAATCCGGGTGCAAGATCTCTGAGAGGATCACCGCCACCAAAACCCTGGCTCCAGACACGCCGGGAAAACTCAGCCATGGACATATCCCCGGAAAACATCAAAACCCTTTCCTGGGGAGTTATTGCTGTAAGGAGCTGCCAATCTTCTCTTAACGACAACTCATCTAACAGTTCAGACCGTTTAATCAGTTCCAGGTACTCGGGGAGCTTCTCAATAAACCATTGCCATTCATCATCATCTGGTTTAGTCAGCTTGGCATTGGTTTTAGACCATGAATTATCAATTTTGCCCCTGAAATATATCTGTCCGCCCACCATACCGACACAGGGACGGTAGCCAAGCACATTTTCAGAGTTTCCTGCTTCAACTCCGCAGACAACCGCCACCCCGCCGCAATTAAACTCGGCAAAGGTGTCACCAACCGAACCAAGCACCCACATCTCTGGCCGTTCATATTCGGGGTTCCACTTGGTCATGCTTAAACCACGGGAACCTATAGAGCCGCCTATCATTACCCGCCCGCCAGCCATGGCATTACAAATACCATTGGTGGCATTACCATGGATAATTATATCAGCACCTATATTGAGATGACCAACATCATCAGAAGCTGCCCCTTCACAGATGATGGTTGCCCCCTCCATGCCCATACAACCCAACCGCTGCCCAACCGGACCCTTGACCCGAATAGTCAAAGGTCTGTCCTTACTGCCAAGCCGCAAGCCAATGTTATGTTGACCAAAAGACTCAAGGATCAGTTCATCGGCACCCTCTGCCGCACCACGAACCTCCTCCTCAAAAATCTTGGAGGTTAACCTCAGGCCATTTTCATCTTTGCCACGGACTGTTATTATTTTTTTTTCCTGCACGCTCATCTTAAAATTGGGGTCCTTCGGTTATCAGAGGACAGAAGACAGAATAGTTAGTGTTTCGCATTTGGTTTCTGACTTCTGGCTTCTGACTTCAGGTTTCAGACTTCTATTTTCTATTTTCTATTTTCTGGTTTCTG
>CAZEMY010000090.1:0-4674 GCA_964513405.1 uncultured Desulfobulbaceae bacterium | reverse complement strand
TTTCTGGTTTCTGTCTTCTGATGCAGGTATCAGCAAATATAATTAATCTGCAGCCTCTGGGCGGCAGCAGCATCATCAATGCCAAGGGCATCGGACATGCCAATGGGCAGACTCTGGGAACGGCCAAGAGGAGCCATAATCTTTTTCATCTCGATACGGATAGCCGAAAACGAATCAGCAACCCGCTGGGCGACATCATCGGGATCAAGGCGGCGGTAGAGTTTTGCGTTCTGGGAAGTAATCCCTTTGGGGCAGATGCCGACATTACAAACATTACAACGCCCTTTCTCGTTACCGAGACAACCGGCGGCAGACTGCATAATATACTTGCCGATATGAACCCCGGAAGCACCAAGCATAATCAGAGCCATACCGTTCTGGGTGACATTACCGTTCTTGCCCACCCCGCCGGCGGCAAAAAGAGGTATCTCGTTCTGCCGCCCCTGGGCAACCAAATCAAGATAACATTCCCGCAGATTGGAGGCAATGGGGTGACCGGTGGCATCCATGGAGACATTATAGGCCGCTCCGGTACCGCCGTCGATTCCATCTATGAGCAGAGCCGAGGCATATGGATTGCGTACCAGGTTGTTAAGTACAGATTTGGCGGAAGTGGAACCGGAAATTTTAGGATACACCGGAACCCTGAAACCAAAAGCCATGGACATGGTCTGAATCATCTTCATGACACTTTCTTCAATGGAATAAAGAGTTTGATGAACCGGCGGTGAGGGCAGATCAACCCCTTCCGGTACGCCCCGCAGCCTGGCAATTAGTTTGGAAACCTTAAACCACATCAACAATCCACCATCACCCGGCTTTGCTCCCTGACCATATTTAATCTCAATGGCAACAGGGTCACACTGCATATCAGGAATTGCCCTGATAATTTCATCCCAGCCAAAATAACCGGAAGCAATCTGAAGGATGATATATTTCAGAAACGGGCTTTTAAGAACCCATGGCGGACAACCGCCTTCACCGGTTGCCATAACCACCGGAATCCCCAGAACCTCGTTGCAGTAAGCAACTCCCTGGAGCAACCCCAACCACATATTCGGCGACAAAGCCCCAAAGGACATGGAACCGATAACAAAGGGGAAAATCTCTCTGGTCGGGGGAATCCACTCACCTTTTGCATGACGGCTCAAATACTCCTCAGGAGGAAGAATCCTGCCAAGAATAGTATTTAAGTTAAACTCATGACGACCAGCATCAAGAGCTGGATCGGTGAGCATGGAGATCCGGTCAAAGGAGATCCTGTCAAGTATGGTCGGCCCGGTTTTATTGCGACGCCCCCCCCGTTTATAGGCGTCCCCTTTCTGGTTCTGATGAAAGACCGTACGATGCTCGTTGGGGTTTGGCACAGGACCAATTGCCTCATTGGGGCAGACCGAAGAACACATTCCGCAACCAATACATTTTTTCTCCATACTGGTATGTTGACGAATGCCGACAAAATGACGGTACTCATTACCCCTTTTCTTACGAAGGACATCAAGCTTGGGAACCCGTTGCCGCCTATAGGTAAGATATATGGCATTAACCGGACAGACAGAAGTACAGTTGCCGCACAGGGTGCAGCGGTCTTCGCGATGCTCAATAATCCAGGGCAGATCGCTGTAAGTTAAGCTGCCTGGAGATGTGTAAACGGATCGAACTGAGTCCATATAACGAGTTCCTTACGATCTGGTGGAATAATAACGGTATGCTCACGCATGGGTTGAAAATCAAGGGCAGGGTCACGATCAGGAACCATCGCCTGCACTCCGCACATTTCAGAAGCGATTGCCCAGGTTCCTGGTTTGCCTCCCACTGTGGCAGGTCGCAGTTTTTTGGCATCCATGGCCAACATGCAGGTTTCATCGGGTAGAGTGCCAATAATCGCATTGGGCCCGTCAATAATCAGCCGCCTACACGCCATCCGCAAGCCTTTAAGAAACTCTCCCTGGGGATGAGCATTCAAATCCGCAGTGCTGAGCGGGGTAATAACATGCTTGTATGCCTGGAGAGGGAGTTTCAGCTCTCTGGCCACATAGTGAAGGATATGGGCAAATACTTCGGAATCGCTCTGATAACCTGTATAACCGGGAATGTTTTTCCCTTCCAGCCACTCCTTGATAGGTACAAAAGCACTGTTTTCACCATTGGTCATGGTGGCTATTCCCTGAATAAAGAAGGGGTGACAGGCATAAAGATTGATCCCATAATTGGTATTCTGTCTTCCCTGGGCCATAACCACCCTCGCCATGATTCGGTTGTCATGAAGGGACAGAGCATCACCAATTTCAAGAGGCCAGCCGATCTCCTTGATGCTGACAACATCCGCCCATAACGAAAAAACGCTCAAATCACCGCCATGGGCTTCACCATCTCGTCGTAACTCCAGCTTGGTAGCGAGGAGATAATCCTCTAACTCAGCCTTCTCCATGCCAGCGGGCTTCCGGTAAACCCTGACCACATATTTGAAACGATCTTTCGCCTCGACAAGCTCAGGCCTGACCGTAAATTCATGATCATACTTCTGGACGAATCCCCGCTCTTCCATGTACCTGTCCATCCGGTGCAGGGCTTTTTCGGTATGGGCTACGCCAGAGAGGATAATCTGCTTTTCCTTGTTGTACTTAAAATCAGCAAAACTTACCCCCCGCAACAACAGGCCAAGACCGCTGCCATCATACCCTTCCTGCATGGCCTCCATGGCCTCAAGTACCTCGTAGGGTGAAAATGGTATTTCTGAGGTTTTTAATGCAAGACGGCACATAATAAAAAATACTCCTAAAGTTATTTCGTTTAAAACCAATGGCTTTCAAATAGTGTGAAAAGTCCTATATCCCTGCCCCTGTTCGGGTTAGAGAGCATCAGGCAAAGTTTTTATGAAAACAGACCTTGAAGACCAAATAACTGAACACATGGAGAGGGAAATAGGGCAACCAACAGTGTGGAGGGGACTCATACACCAAAAACAACAATCTGTCAATGAGAAAACCAGAGAAGCAAGACTTTGATTAAATCTGTCGACAAAACTCCGGTGAAGAGACAAAAGTCATCAAAAGACTGCACAATGCACTACTTATACCTTTTTGCGATGATTACCATTTTTTTTTACTTTGTTATCCTGGCAGACACTTCGCAGACCTTATCTATTTTTTCTTTCACCTCGTTAACCTCTTTCAGCCCGGGCAGACTTTTTTTGATATCAAGACCAGCCTCCTCAACATCATCAATCCCCCGCTTAAACGAGCCTATGGCTTTGCCAAGTCCAGCACCAATCTCAGGGAGTTTTTTACCGCCAAAAAAAAGAAATGCTATTCCAAGAATAACTACAAGTTCAGGAGTTCCAAGTCCAAGCATAATTTCCTCCGCTGTTGCGTGTATAATGGTTCAGGATTACAACCTTCCGGCTTTTGTCCTCTGTAAAATCAGATATCTTTCTTTTTATCCTCGTCCTCAATGGGCTTTGGTTCGTCATCTTTTTTGGTGGCATCCTTGAAGTTCCTTATGCCTTTGCCAATTCCGCCCCCTATTTCCGGCAATTTACCGGCACCAAAAATAATAACAATAATAACCAGAATAATGACTAATTCAGGCATTCCAAGACCGAACATGGCTTAACCCTCTTGCAAAATATTTTTGAGATGCTTGAGAAAACAAAGACGAAACAAGCCCACTTGTTAATTGTCAAATAAGTAACATACCACAAATCAGCCCTGATTGTCAATAACCACTGTGATGCTGACCTGATGACCTGCATTGCTAATGATAAAAGGGAAACAGCTATAACCAGGTATCCAGAATCCCCCATTTTATTCAGCAACCTTCCTGTTTCCGGCAAGAAAACAGTGGCATTCTCAATACTTGAAAAAAAAATTACCGACAAGGCAAGGTAATAAAGGGAAGGGGAAAAGATAATATAAGTTTTTATCAATAGTTACATGCTTACTGCTGCCCCCATCGGGGGCGTGGATTGAAAGATTAAACAGGGTCAGCCTGTATGAAATAGCTCTCCTCCCGGCAATGAACTGCACCACCCCGACCAAGTACACTTGAATAGAGGTGAAAGCTGTCCACTGTAAAGGGACTTCCCATAAACATAGAGAAATGCTCCAGAAACCTTGCCACCTTGGTTGAGGGAGTGTTATTCAATCTGGCAAGGGTGATATGGGGGGCAAATTTTCGACCTTCCGGTTCCAGACCAATTTTAATCAGTCCGGATTCAATGCGGTTTCGTAAAGCCAGAAGCTCTTCATTCCTCCGCACCCCGGCCCAGACCACTTTAGGTTTACCCCGGGGCGGGAAAAACCCAACCCCATCAAGCTCAACAGAAAAGGGATGCCAGTTTATTTCAGCAAGAACTTCCCGGATATCCTGAAATAACCCGCCTTCCACTTCCCCAATGAAACGCAGGGTCAGGTGAAATTGCTCAGGGTCTGTCCAACGGGCATTGCTCAGACCGCAACAAAGCCTGGCCAACCTTTCTTTTTCCGTTTCCGGAAGATCAATGGCAACAAAAAGACGCATGATATCCCCTGCCTTTATCAGAAGACAGAATAGCTTGATGCTTCGCATTTGGTGAAGATAAAGTAGAGTAAAAAAATGTAATAAGATTTTAATTTGTTACTTGTTTTTAAAATAGCTATATCAGCCTTTGGCTGCAGATAGCGTAGACTTCGA
>CAZEMY010000089.1:0-8641 GCA_964513405.1 uncultured Desulfobulbaceae bacterium | reverse complement strand
CCACTGGTCAATCTCTAACTTGAATTTGTTGAGTTTTGACTCTCTTTCCGTGGGTACCTGAACCGGGGTATTCCAATCTTTTTTGTTGATAAACTTGGCTCTTGGTCTTCCGATCAAATCAAGTCTTATTTTGAATCTGAGAAATGTTTTTTCCATCTTCAAAATACATCTTCCTGATTTCTGTAATTTCTGTCATTTTGAGCATCCTTTAATAATCTCCCTGTGATGAATTTTAACCCCATTCACAGGATATTAATGAGTCCCAAAACCTTCAAGTTTTATATTGCAAAACTGGGGAATTTCACATTGCAATAGTGGGGATTTCTATTATGCACAAAACCGCCTGGCCACCTCATTTTGACCAAATAATCCAAGCAAATCTGATCCGTTGAAAATTTATCCTGAAAATCTGAAAATCTAATATCATTATAGGGATTTTTCTTTATCATGCACTAAAGATAACACAACCTGTCTAAAGTGCATAATTATAGTACACTTGTATTACAAACACTCACAGAGATCACATTGTCTTAAATGCAACAGCAATGATATCCATGAGTGCTTTGTGTTCTGATTATTTTCTCATCATAACAACCAGTTTTCTCGCATCACGAATTGTAATTTGACCATCACCGTCGAGATCAGCCAAGGGGAGAACAGAGGCAGGTTGCCGCAGATGCGTTCTCATCACTATCATGTCTTCCCGGTTTATTTCACCATCACCGTTGAGGTCTCCGGATATAGGCTCGGGAAGGTTGCTCCCGTCAATGGCAAAAAGACTTACCGTACCGCTCACCTCATTGGCGACAGCGAGCATGGGTTGACCGGTGGGGCTTTCAGGTGCTGAAATAAAGATCAACCCTTCCGGGCTTAAGTCAGCGGCGGTTGAACTCTCCGGATCACCGCTGAAATCCCGATTGTTGATATACTGGATAAAAACAGGATTGTCCGGTCTGGTCACATCAAAGACCATTATCCCCCCGATTCTCTCCAGCCCGATAAATGCAAAATGACGACCTTTAATCATGCCGTGGGCAACCCCTTCAGGTTCCGGACCTTTATTATCACTTCGTTTTTCAAAAGAGTCGTTGTCATCGTCATTGCTGTTAAAATGTTCAGGAAAGACGGCGGCTGTGATCTGCTCCAGCTTGTCCCCTGAATCATAGACAAGTTGCAAGCCCGCGTCATTATGCTCATAGATGGAAAAGGAGCGTCCGCCAAAGCTGTAAAGGCGGTCATAGTCTCCGTCACCGTCAATGTCACCCCTCAGAGTGGTTACCTGCAACCTGCCCAGTTCTTTTTTGTCCTGAATTTCATCGGCGTTTGGGAATGCCTCCGGATCGAGAATTAATTTGCCTATTCGCTTGTCCTCTTCCAGAGCGTCATAATCCCGGGCATCTCCCTCATTGCCTGTAATCAGATATTGGCGACCATTGACCATAAAACTGGCCAGGGCATCGGGTTGATACATGCCAAAGAGATTGTCCCAGGTTCGGATATTGATTTTCCCATCCTTATCTGATCCGTCAAGTCCATTCCCTGTCAGGCTGTGATCTTTATATCCCAGCGGATAAATATCAATTATTTCCATGCTATGCAGATCAAGTTCTGCTATGGCATTGTTTTCCTGGAGGGTTATCCAAGCGGTTTTTGAGTTTGCGGAGACCGTGATATATTCAGGTTCCAGATCCTGAGCCACACTGGCACCGGGCCCGTAGATACGGACACCTGCTGCGAGCAACTCTTCCAGCCTGTTATTGAAGTTTGAAAATCCGGCCGTGTGAACCGTTGCCATGGCAATGCCCCGGCTGATATCTATAATGGATATGGAACCTTCCGGATCAATCAGATAATCATCATCAGGCTCACCTTCATTGGCAACCAGAACTTTGCGACCGTCGGGAGTGAAGGTTACCATGTCCGGCAGGGAACCGACGGTGACAGTTTTTAAAAAGTCTCCGTTATTTGAGAAGAAGACAACCTGACCGGGAGCCTGTTTGTTATCAGCTTCCACTGCCACCGCAACAATGGAGTTTTTTACTGCGACACTGTTTGGAGCAGCACCGTATGGTGAGAGATCAATTTCTCTGGTTTTGCTGATGTTTTCAGGACTGCTTATATCAAGCACCGTAATGCTGTTGGTGTCGCTGTTGGTGACAAAAAGCTTCTGGCTTGCCGGATCATGGGCAACAATTTCGGCAGCTCCGTTATCAAAGATATTGCTTTCCCAGGTTCCGGCAAGGGTAAGCCTGATGGAGGAGGCAGGCGGAGTTTCAGGGGCAGGCAGGGATTCAACTCCCGGGTCTGTCGGGTCTGTTTCTTCCCTGAGAGCGGTTGTGTTATCTTCCACAGACCATACCGCTCCCAATATTTCCTGGTCGGATTGCTCCAGAAGTGAATCGGTGTAATACCACTCAGCCTGTACCTTTTCCGGAGTGAAATCAACAAGCATATAGCCGTGCTGGTCGATATTCATATATTTCATGTGGAGATTATGTTGTCTGGCAAAGTCTTCAACCTGAAGAGTAATGGGATGCCTCTCCGGTAATCTCATCCCAAGAGGAGAAATTACAGTGCCGTCTGGCAGAGCGAATGACTCCTGCTCATTAAAATTGGCAGAAGTTATACTCGGGGTGGTGAACTCAAAACCAACTGCTCCCTCACCGGTCTGGGTGTATTGCGAATAACTGGCAAGCGGTACCAGGTTGGCGGCAAAAGAGGTGTGGAAATCACCTGAAATAGAACCAAAATTGGTGATCCCCAACTGGCTGACTGTTCCGAATATGGTTTCCCGCTCCATCGGGTATCCATCCCAGGAATCCATGTTGCCATACTGATCAGTCATAAATAACTGGCTCATCATCACACTGGTGCCGATAATTTTCCACTGGGCTGTGGAGCCGGTAAGCCCGTTTATCAGCCAGGAACGCTGTTCACTGCCAAGCATGGTTCGCTCTGGATCATAAAGCTCTGTCTCATCAACTACACAACCACCGCCTTTGCCACAAAGCTGCTCATCCCGTCCGACAAGTCTGGTTTCCAGCATAAAGAGATCAAGCAGACCGCCGTAGGAGATGGTGCGGTAAATGGTTTTGTCATCCGGCCCATCCATTCGGACAGGCATCCACTCGTAATAGGCCTGTAATGCGGCACCAACTCTGTCCTCCCAGGGACCTTCACTTACCGGATCATGGTTTTCAGCCCCATGCATCCACGAATCATTGGCAAATTCATGGTCATCCCACTGGGCAATAATCGGCATTTGCTGGTGAAGACGGCGAAGATCAGGATCAAGCCGGTACTGGCTGTAACGCAGCCGGTAATCATCGAGGACAAGCAATGTCGTTTCAGGATAATGATTGCGGTTTTCAAGATCAGGGTGAGCATAATATTCGGGACCATATTCGTACAGATAGTCACCGGTATGGATGAACCCGTCCAGGTCGTTCCGTTTTGCCAGGTTGGCGTAACCGTTGAAAACTCCCCACTGGTAATTTGAACCTGTTATAACGGCCAGCCTTACCCGGTCAACCTCACCTTCCGGGGTTGTTTTGGTACGACCGATAAGTGAGTTTCTTCCAAGGGCTGAAAAACCGTAATAGTAAGTTGTTCCGGCTTCAAGCCCGGTAGCATCGATTTTGACGGTATAATCCCTGTCTGCATAGGTATTGGTTATGCCCGAAGTTACAATATTTGCCATATAAGGGTCAGTGGCAATCTTCCATTTAACCTCAACCTGTTCACGGTAATCAGGAAAATCAGGACTAACCCTTGTCCAGATTATTACCCGGTCGGCAAGGGGATCACCAGAGGCAACCCCATGGTAAAATGGTTTAAGTTCATTATTAAATACCATACCATACTGCGGCTCGGTTGCCTGTTCAGCTGTTTCTGCCTGAGCAGAAGCCACAGGTGGTATGAAAAGAAGTGTCATCAGGGCACAAATTGTCCGGTATCTTTTTTTCATGGATTGGCCTTTTTTAAAATACTATCCGACCAGGTGAGAAAGATTCTCCGGTCGGATAGATACAGGAATATTTAAGTACTATATTTGACAGCTATGTCGGCAATGGCGGTTACTCAGAAGCACATTTTGTTCTGGAACATGATTGCATGAGTTTTCTGGCATCGCTTATGGTTATTTTACCGTCACCGTCAATATCACAGCTGAGGCAGTTTTCAAGAGGCTGGCCAAGATATTGTCTGATAATATTGGCATCATCCCTGTCAGTATCACCGTCGTTGTCCAGATCGGTTGTTCTCTTGCCAATACAGTTGGCATAATAGGTGACGGTGGCCGGCCAGTCTGTAAACACCCCAATGACACCAACATCTCTGACCAGGACATCAAGGACGACCATCATGTCGCCGTCATTGTTAATAGCATCAGCTACGGTCTGGTAATACCAGCCGCCTTTATCTTTAAGCAGTCCTGAGCGTTCCAGGCTCCAGGTAATAATAGTCAGCCCAGCTTCTTTGGCTTTTTCTGCGTATAGAGAAGGGATTATTTTGTTATTTTCATCCAGTCGAAGAAGCATCCACATTGGGGGAGCAATAATCCTGACACCTTGAGCAACAAGTTGCTCCATGGTCGGCTCCCATGTCAATGGATTGGTATGATCAAATTCAGGGTTGCTGTAGCGACCATCAAGATAGACAGCCTGCTTGCCAAATTGTGGTTCATTATCTATCCAGTAAAGGACATCTCCAAGGTTAAAAGACTGGGGAAAAACATCTTTCGGCTTGACACCTGCCTCCCTGTACTCATCAATCAACTGCTGGGCATAGTCACTCTGAGAATAGATACCCTGGTAGGGCATATCCACGGAAGGGGCTTTCAGCTCAGGGGTCATCCTAGTGCCAAGTTCCTGGAAAAGAGCAATACTTTCTCTGTGAGAGAGAAGAGTTCCACAGGTTGAATATAAATCGGTACGAAAATTAGCAGTTCCCTGCATATAGCTTTCCACCGTCATTGCCCATGGATTACTGGCATCCATTTTTCCACATAGAGTTTTAAATTCTGCCAGAGTTATGTCGCTGGTACAACACTTTGCCGAGGCCTTTTTGATCAGGTTGCCTTCACTGTCAAGGACTGCCGGAGTAAACGATTCTGAGCATTTTGCAGCCAGTTCTGGGATGGCGAGGATATTGGTGGTGGTATGGAGGTCACATTGTGAGTGGCGGCATACCAGCTCCATATCTTTGGTAAAGGTTACATCACACTCAAGGATACCGGCTCCCATTCGGGCTGCGGCAACATATGATTCTCTGGTATGTTCAGGGAAAAGAAGTGGTGCTCCCCGGTGTCCGATGGACAAATCTGTTTTATAAAAAGGCCCTTCGCTGCATTTTTGCAGTTCTCTTTTAAGCTCGCTTTCATCCATGTTATCAATAAGGAAATATGGACGAGGTCCTAACTGAACAAGAGGTTCATTGGTAATGGTATCTTTTTCGGTACCGGTTGCAGATGTGGTTGTGGATGCTATCAAAATGAAAAATATTATGGAGATTATCTGGATTAGTTTATTGTTATATTGCATTTTTTCACCTTTTTTATTGGAGGATACCCTTGTCGACATATTGCAGTCTAATTTTTTGTAAAAATGGCATGACACCCAACCTTTACAAAAAAGAGATGGCCTTTGTTCCACGGAACAAAGGCCATTGACCAGATTACAACCTGTAACTTTACTTCCTTAAACGGCGATTAATACCAATCAGGCCAAGAAGGCCACTGCCGAGAAGCAGTACTGCCGGAGGTACCGGTACAGCATTAACCGTACCCGGACCGCTGAAAACCGGCGGGGCAATGGGATTGCCATCGGCATCACTGAGGTCTATATGGGTAAAATCAAGATCTGATAATCCATACTGAGCAGCCGTAAAGGTCAGGGAGGCGAGGATAAAGTTATCGCTCTGAAAAGAAAAATCGTCAAGCCATGAAAGCTCTGCCAGATTGATGGTGCCAAAACCGTCATGTCCAAGGCTCCAGTCATCGGCATCACCAGAGCTGATACTGCCAAGGCCATCACCAAGGCTGTAACCGCCAAAGTCAAGCATGCTGTTGTTAAAGGAAACATCAATGTCAAAGGCTGCCAGATCCTGATCTCCGGTATTGAAGTCAAAGAAGTTGTATTGAATATCAACGGTGAAAGTCTCACCAACAACAACATTGTTGGTGTCTGAGTCAAATTGAAGAAAAGCGGCAGCATGGCTGGTGGTGGCAATGGCACCGCCAATAATAAGAGTTGCGGCATAGACGGCTAATTTTTTGTTCAAGATGGTTTTCATTTTTTCCTCCTGTTTTTTATTTTACTACTTGTCTGCTATACTTATCCGGGACTGCCAATCAGCCCCGGATAAGGTAAATCCGGTTAAATTATCTGGTAGCACATCTGTTTCTGGTACACATCGTTACCGCCTTTCTGACATCATGAATTGAAATGCGACCATCGTTGTTGAGGTCACAGGCGGGATTTACAGATGCCGGCTGGCGAAGATTCGCACGGATAATCCTGATATCATCGCGATCTATATCACCGTCTCCATCAAGGTCACCGGTAAGGACAGGTGTTGACACTTCCAGGTCAAGCCAGACCATCCTGTGATCAGAGCTGATATCATTTCGGACAAGATGATATCTGACATCTGTTGATACCGGCCAGAAGACATGACCCTGGAGAGGGGTCAGACCTGTAACCGAGGGGAGAACATAGTCGGCCCGTAATCCCCAGGAGGCTGTGTCATCATCATCTTTCCCTGCATCAACCGCACCGTTGCTGGTTGGTACCAGGCTGGCATTGATAAAACTGTTTTCAGTGAGCTGCCAGATGGCGTTATCGGTTGAATCTCCTTCATCCGGATCGGCATTCTGATCGCCCACGATGACAAAGGATGCATCTTCCGGCAGACCGCCATAATCATTATTGTCGTCGTAGATATAATCGTTGTTGTCTGGGGTTACATAATCTGCCCAGAAACGGATTTCATCATGGTTGCGGCGACCGTTGCGGTCTTCGGGACCATCAAACACTGGTGGGGTGGGGTGACTGCCCAGGATATGAATCATTTTGCCGTTCACCACGACCGGCACATCCCAATGACTTTTTGAAGAGAGCCGGAAAACCTGCTGGGCATCTTCACTATAATAATCGGTGGGCATCATGTTACCGGGCATATCTTTCCAGAGAAACTTCTGAAAGGTACGGATGTTTTCAACACTGATCGGGTACTTTGAAAGAATTGCCATCCCGTATGCACCCGGATACCAGCCATAACCAAAACTGTCTTCCGGGTCGGTGGTATCACCGTCGTTGTTAAAGTCAACTCCGGAAGGTACACCGGTGTTAGCCGGGGCAATAAAGGTATATTGGTAATTAACCGGAGCAGCACCATTCTGGCTTACTCCAAGATAGTTGGCTTGAAAGTTGATTAGAGCCTGTCCCTCAGCATCATAATCAAACTCGTTTAACAAAATCACATCAGGGTTGGTTCTCTGGATAATTTCAGCAACTTTCTGAGCCTGAGTCCAGTCTGGAGCTGCCAGTTTTTCAATCAACCTCCCCTGGGCATGATCTCTCCAGGACATCAGGATGTTAAATGCGGCAATCCGCAGGTTGCCCAATTTTTCCGGAACCGGTTCTTCTGTGGCCTGAACCACAGTTATATCGGCTGTAAGGGTTTTTGTTGTTTCGCTATCATCGGTAACGGTGAGGGTAACGGTGTAATTATTTGCAACCTGATAGGTAATGACCGGTTCCTGTTCTGTTGAAAGTTCACCGTTGCCAAAATCCCAGGCATAAGTGTAGGGAGCCTTGCCGCCGGTAATAGAGGCGGTGAAGGTTACAGGTTCAGCAGTTGTAAATACTCCGTTTGGGGAGGAGATATGCAGGTTTCCAGCCAGGGGAATTGGCGGCATCAGGCTTACTCCTATATTGTCCACTCCCCAGCGTCTGCCGTCACCAGGACCGGTGCCGGTGGATACATAACGAAAGGCAAGGTGGACTGAGACTCCAGAATAACTGGAAATATCAAAGCCTTCTATGGATTTCCATACAGCATCGCTTGAGCTGTCCATTCCCACCTCAATCTGGTGCCAGCTAACTCCTTCATCCATTGGGTAACCGCTTCCCGGATAGTTGTCAGAGATATAAACTTCCAGCATGGGGCCGCCAAATCTTGCGTAATAGTCGAAATGAAGCATAGCTGCATCGCCTTCATTTATTGCAAAAGAAGGGGAAATAAGCCAGTCATCGCTGGGAGCATCTGCACCGAACCCGTTGCAGAATGCACCCTGCTGGCCGGCTCTGGTTCCCAGTCGCCAGTCTGCACTGGAAGTGTGGCTGTAGCTGTACCAACTGCCAAGCCCCGGGCCGTCAAAAGGTTCAATTGCAAGGAGACGGACAGGAGTGCCACGAAGAACAATATTGTCCACCTGCCATATTCTCCCTTCACCGCCGCCAGTGCCGGTGGATACATAGCGAAATGCTACATGGGTTTGTTCTGATGCGTAGGAGGCAAGGTCAACATCACCGGAGTTGACAAAGTTGTATCTGCCGGTTTGGGGAAGAAGAAAATCAGTTCCCGATTGAAGTTGGCTCCAGGTTCCCGTCCCTGTTTCCGGGGAATAGTCGCTTGAAAC
>CAZEMY010000088.1:0-8675 GCA_964513405.1 uncultured Desulfobulbaceae bacterium | reverse complement strand
CTAAATCAACACATGACAGTTTACTCAATATGTCACTTTTTTGTATTGCACCCATTTTAAAAAGAAAAAACACTTCACCCCTCGTTCCCACGCAGGGCGTGGGAACGAGGGGTTTCTAAGTAAAACCTTAATTACGGGTCAGCATATTTCGTTCTATAAGATTTAAGAAATCTGCGGAAAAATTTTCGACTTCCCCTTCAAGGTCTGCCTGCTTATTGGCAAAAAAGTTATAAAAAAGAACCGCAGGAATAGCAACAGCCAACCCGGCAGCCGTAACCACCAGGGCCTCTGAAATACCGGGAGCCACAACAGAGAGCGATGCATGACCACGGATACCTATCTCGTGAAACGAAGTCATAATCCCCCAGACAGTTCCAAACAGACCAATAAACGGACTGGCACTGCCAGTGGATGCCAGAAAAGACAAAGAACGACCAAGCCTTTCACTTTCAATAAGTTGAGCTTTACGAACAGCCCGTTTAAGGTTCTCCATGGTGGCAAGCTGGGTATCAAGAGTCTCCCCTTCATCCTTTTGCTTACCAGCGCTGCTGTTAATCTTTTTGAGTTCATTGAAACCGGTAACAAACACCGCCGCTTCCGGACTCAAACTATATTCACTTGCAGCCCCATGGGCATCATTTAAAGTCTTGCTTGACCAGAAAACATCCAGAAAGTCATCTGATGCTGTGGCAATCTTACTGTACATTCTGAACTTGGCAAAGACTATAGCCCATGAAACCACAGAAAAAATCAGCAAAACCAACATTACCATCTTTATCATAAGGCCGGCATCGGCCATCATTGAAAATATTGACATTTTAGTTTTTTATATTTTGACTAATGCCCATGGAAGCAACAAAAAATTGACAAGTGAAAATAATTTCCATGAAAATTTTATTTCCCCAACATGTAGATACAATAATACTCACACACCATAATGACAAAAAAAAATAAATATGTAAACATATCCTTAAATGTTTATTCTGTCGACTCTGTTCTTATAATACTGTAAAAAATAGTTAGCAGGTTCTGAAAGTTATTGTTAAAAACAACAGAAGAAAACGCATGCACATTGTAAGCCAAAAGCTAATAATTAAAGCAAACAGGAGGGTTAAGTGAGTGATGCAATAATTGATGTGGTTATTATCGGGGCGGGCCCGGCAGGAATCCAGGCAGCTATCCATGCATCCAGGAAAAAAATCAAGGTTGTCATCCTGGGTCGTCCGCAACACAGTGCCCTTTATGGGGCTCATGTCGAGAACTATGCCTGCGTCGAAGGAGTTATTAAAGGTGCGGACCTCCTTGAAACCGGACTGGCACAGAGCAAAAGATTTGGTGCGGAAGTAGTCCCGGAAGATGTTTTAAAAATCGAAGATGAGGAGGGTATATTCAAAATCGAGTTGGAAAGTGGGAATATCCTTACAACAAAATCCATCATTTTTGCCATGGGAGTCTCCAAAAAGAAACTTAAAGTCCCAGGTGAGAAAGAACTCGCCGGTCAAGGCGTAAGTTATTGCGTGGATTGTGATGCTAACTTTTACCGTGGGGCAACCGTGGCGGTGGTGGGCAACCAAAGTGCTGCTGTTGATGGAGCCCTCACCCTTTTAGATTATGCCGACAAAGTCTATCTTGTCTCCAAGCAGTTAGATGCTTCCAAAGAGCTATTAAAGAGACTTAAGTCAAGCAGCATAGAACTGCTTGAGCCTTCCTGGATCCAAGCCATAAACGGTGAGCAGGCTGTAACTTCAATCTCTTTAAGGGATAACATTACCATTGATGTTGACGGCGTGTTCATTGAACTCGGCGCCAAGGGGGCACTTGAGCTCGCTACCCTGGCAGGCGTAGCCCTTGATACAGAACAGTTTAAGTTTATAGAGACCAACCGCAGAATGGAGACAAACATCAAGGGCATCTATGCTGCCGGTGACATTACAGGCTATCCATTTCAAATGGCAAAAGCAGTTGGTGAGGGATGCATAGCAGGCATGAATGCTGCCGTTTATGCCCGCAAACATAAAAAGTTTTAGGCTTTAATTTAGTTTTTCTCCTTTATCCAAAAATAATGCTGCGGCAAAATTGCCTGTAAAAACATTGCAATCAGGTAAAATACTGCGAAATGGCAAAAATCAACAGGTTATCTTAAGGATTACCGCAAAGAGACACACTTGCTTTTCCGGCCGATTTGCCGTATACATGCAGAGTTTAATCGGAGTCCATAATCTGATTTTATTCCATGAACATGTATTTTCAAGGGGGAAAATTGCAAATGAATATCAATGAACTGGAAGAGCGTGAAAGCGAGGATATGACCACAATATCTTCGCATGAACGACGGACATTTATCAAGGCGGGGCTTGGTATAACCGGTATGTTCATGGGAGGAACGATTCTGTCCCTGACCCCATCACCAAAAAGTGCCAATGCGTTTAGCTGGGAGACACCGCCGGGGACATTTCCACACAGCCCTCATTATACCATGGTCATGATTCAGAATCATTGCGTGGACTGCCAGCTCTGCATGGAGGCCTGCGTGAAGACCAACAATGTTCCTGAGTATGGATGGAGAACAACAATTTTAAGCCGTAACAGACTTATCGGGCCGGGCAAAAGCGAGAGGATATTTATGCCGATCCTCTGCAATCAGTGTAACCGCCCGCCTTGTGTAAGATCCTGCCCGACAGTTGCTACCTACAAGGACGAAGAAACTGGTATCATCCTCATGGATGACAAAAAATGCATCGGCTGCAAAACCTGCATGGTAGCCTGTCCTTATAATGCCAGATTTTTCAACAAAAAGACCAGAGCCGTTGAAAAATGCGATTTCTGCTTCAATACCGTCCTGAAAACAAGTGGTGGCAAGACCACCGCCTGCACTGAAGCCTGCCCGGCAAAAGTCCGTGTGTTTGGCGACCTGAGCGATCCCGAGAGCGAGGTATCTACACTTATCCATAAACGGGATAATGTCGTCTGGGTGTTGCGTCCGGAAGCCGGAGCACTGCCAAATGTCTACTACATGAATGCGTAAGCACCGGGAGAACAGGTAATGAATACAAAGAAAAAGCCCAGAAAGATAAAAAAAATATATGCCCTCGGGGTTGTCCTTGCTCTTGGTATAGCTGTTGCCGTTTCAGCAGGCAATGATCAGGAACCCGCCCTGGAGAAACAGTCCCTTCCCGAGTGGGGAACCAGCAAGGCGGTTTCCATAGAGCCTCTTGATGTTATGTTCAGCCACACCAGCCATGTGGTGACCCATGGTCTTAGTTGTGCGGCATGTCATACGGGTATGTTTGCCATGGAATATGGAGCGGCGGCGGCCACTGGCGACTACAATATGGCCGCTTTGGAAGAAGGTAGATTCTGCGGTGAATGCCATAATGATGGTTTCGCGTTTGGAGTAGTGGAAGAGAACACCTGCAAAAAATGTCATGGCAGCAATATGGTTGAACCTGAAATTATAGTTTTCACCAAACCGGTGAAGGCAGTTCTTTTTGACCATCAAGCCCATACCGATGATTTTGGTCTGGCATGTGTAGACTGCCACAGTCAGCTGTTCCGGGCAAAAACCGGCTATGCGGAACAACGACCGGAAGATTTCGTCATGCAGTCTCTTTATGAAGGCAGATACTGTGGGGCATGCCATGATGGGGGGCAAGCCTTTGCCTCCAACACCCGCTGTACGGACTGTCATATAGGGGTTAGAGGGTACGAGGATCTGTCTGCTGAAGACAACAGGGAAGCAGACAAGAGTAAATATTGACAGAATAGATACGATTTTTCCGTCCATTTACCAATCAATAAATCCAGAGACTCCGGATGTGTTCCCAAAACAAGTTAAAGGACATCCACGGGGAACATTTTTCACTGGCACTCTGGTTTTCAGATACAAAGAGATATCCTTTATGGATACAAAGAGGAGGGAGTAATGACAATTGGATTTTCCCTGGCAGCCACTGCAGACCCTGAAGTGGCTGGAACAGGCAACAATATAGCAACAGTATTTTTTGCTTTATTTACCCTTACCGGTGTTACCATTGGCATATACGGTTTTTTTATTCACCATGAATTTTACAATATAAGCAGAGAAGTCCCCTGGGGCATATTAATTTCAACCTATGCCTTCTTTGCCATAATGTCCACTGGTCTCTGCCTGCTTGCCGCCATCAGCCATCTTTTTGGCGGTAACAAAATGGCACCCCTCGCCAACCGGATGGTCTGGATGTCTCTTATTACTCTCATAAGCGGATTCCTGGTTATAGGCATGGAGATTGTGAACCCCTGGCGTATGGCCATCTGGAACATCCTCTCCCCAAACCCTACCTCAAATATCTGGTGGATGGGAACCTTGTACGGAATGGCGGTTGCCTTTGTTATCGTTGAACTCTGGCTGATTTTTACAAGAAGATTTGTTATTGCCATCTGGCTCGGAGTGCTGGCAGCTCTTACGGAGGCAGCAGCAAACAGTTGTCTCGGCGGCGTTTTTTCCACCCTTGCTGCCCACCCCTTCTGGTTTGGCGGCCAACTTCCTATTTTCTTTCTTACCTGTGCTTTTACTTCTGGTGCCGCCGCCGCCATAGTGTTTACTTATTTTGCTGCTGTTATCCGCGGCGAAAAAATGAATGAAAAAACATTTATGGGGGTTCAGGCCGCTGGTAAAGTATTAATGCTCATGCTTATCCTGCTTGGCATAGCCACCTTCTGGAAGATGATTTCCTTTTATGTGGGTGGTGTCGAAGATGCCCGAACAGCGGCTGACATACTTATAACCGGCCAACTGTCCACACACTTCTGGGTTTTTGAGATCGCCATAGGTATTATTATACCTCTTCTGCTTCTCGCTATTACCAGGCTTAAAAGTGCACCTGTCATGGTCGTTGCAGGCTTGATGGCCCTGATCGGCATGTTTGTTGCCCGCCTGAACATGGTCGTCGCTGGTCAGTTAGTCCCCCATTATCCAGGCTTCGATGGGTACCAGGAACTACTAACCTATACTCCTTCCGGAGCCGAGTGGATAGTTGCACTTACCGGAATAGCCCTAACATGTACAGCGTTTATGCTTGGTGAGCGTTTTTTTGGTAAAGCTTTTAATGATCATGGCGACCATTGATTAAAAGCAAACTGCACCTACTATAAGGAAGAAGAAGTTTATCACTGGTTTCACATTAACCAGAATGTTGACTTTGTTTTCTCACAAAAGTAACAATTCCACAAGGTATGAGAATAATCAGACACACGGTGACCGTCGGATTACGCTCATACCTTGCCATTATGTATTTTTTGTTTTAATTGTAGTCTTTTCTGTTTGTCAGCTCTTGTCCTTGTATCCGCTAACCCGACCTACGCATCTAAACCTGCCATCTTATGTCTAATGTACCCGTATTGTCCGTGACCATCAACAAAGCTATTATCGGGCATTGGCTCAAACGGACAATGAGGCGAATGCGACCGAATTTATTGCATTTATGCTGGATTTTATTTTGCAAACCATGGAGAAAAACGCCCCTGTAAATTTAGAAGCTATGAAAACTACCGAGGCAATTCTTGCTTTAGTTTCACAAAATGTTCATATAACCCGCAAAGAGATGGCAAAACAAATTGGTAAGGATATTCGCACCATTGGCAGAGGCATCAAACAACTGCAGGGAAGAGGGCTGATTAAACGGGTAGAGTCAAAATAAAATGGGGCATTGGGAGAGGATATGAGCAAAATTACCTTTGGAACAATCCAATAAAAAATACTTCTGACCAACATGTAAAACCAGATTGATCTATCACCGCAGCGACAAATATCGTCTCTGCGGTGACAGGTCAAATAAAATCAGAGAAGATCAGATATTATCCATCCCTTCCCTTGTTGCCGGATCAAACAACCCTTTTTCCGTAGCATCCTTAATCCACTCCTGACGAAGAGTGTTTAAAAAGTGATCTTTTTCTTCAACAAGTTTATCATAAGGCAAGCCAATAATTTCCTGGGCTTTTTCCTTTGTTGAAAAATCAGCGGCTACGAATTCAGCAGCACCGTACCTGGCAAGAACAATCCGTAGTTTAAGCCGGGCTTCCTGCCCTTTCTCAATTGCCGAACCAAGAATCCTCAAGCTCTCGCCGGGGGCGTGGAAGAAACCACCATGACTGGCGACTACATAGTCCCAACGCCATTGTCCATGGCGGATATCCTGAAGAGCAGCTGCCATTTCTTCCTCAGTTGCTCCCAACTCCCAGGCTTTCCCTGCCTCAATATGGGCCTTGGCAAGAACCTGCATCGCCTTGTAATGGAGTTCATCTTTTCTTTCCAGCTTTCGCCCTACAGTGGCACGAAGTTCCTCTTCAGTACCCCTATGGCAGACCAGACAGGAATGCTGCATATTATCAAGGGGATTACCCGTATTATGTGAGGAAAACTTAGTTGTTCCTTCCCGCATGGTTGGAAGGTGACAATCAGCACATGAAACATTATTACGGGCATGGGCTCCAGTTTTATACAGCTCATAATCCGGATGCTGAGCTTTTAGCATGGGTGCCCTGCTGACCTTATGAGTCCAGTCGACAAAGTTTCTGTCATCATAGTACTTCTCCATTTCCTCAACGCTGGTACCATTGTCCCATGGAAAGGTTACAACATTTGCAACTTTTTTCGTTCCATCATCATCAGTCCACTCAGTTTTCTTAAAATAGTACTCTGAGTGGCACTGAGCGCAGGTCAGTGACCTCATATCCTGATGGGTTACATCTTTGTATGGCAAACTACCCTCTTTATCCAAGGCCCTGACAAGATAAGGTCTGGTCAGAGTCAGTTCCATGGTTTCGTTACTATGACAGTCAAGGCAACCCACGGGATTAACAACTTCACTGCCCCAACGAGGCCATTTTCCCGTAAAATAATCAAGCTCACCATGCTCTTCCATCAACCTGGGAACATCTGAAGATTTACATGTCCAGCAGGCCGTGGGCATGGGACCTGTTTTATCATCCACGGGGCCACCGGTTCTCAAGGTGTTGACATTGTCCTCAACCATATAGAAATGACCGCGGGGAGAGTTATAATCCTTGGAAAACCCATAGCCGGCCCACATAACAACAAGAGCCGGATATTTATCAAGAAGATCTACGAAATGGTCATCTTTCTTAGTACCCATGTAAGTCTCATACTGGCGGGGGAAATGTTTTCCCCATTCAGCACTTCTTGATTCAAAAGCCTTAATTTTGGGTACACTGCTGAGCGCCTCCCCTTCTGCCTTGTTTTCATTGATGGAAACTGCCAGCAGAAACAGAGGAACAATTGCCATTGCTGAAACAGCGGTAATTATTATTGTTTTTTTCATTATTTCCCTCGGTTGTTGTTATAGTTCTTTAACGCTCAGATTGTCAGGATAGGACAAAAGACCTCTGGTGAAACCATGGGGAACCCCCCGGTGACAATCCCAGCATCTTCTGGCAACATCCTCCCCCCCCTCCAAGGGTTGATATGATTCACCGTACTCCATCATTTCGGCAACAACATCCCTGTGGCAGGCAATACAGTTTGCCTGTATCCTTCTCGATGCATCATCAGTAACACGCATACTGTTACTATAAGTACCAAAGGTAAAGGCAACTGAGTGATTAAACCCATCCCTTGCCTTGGCAGTCATCTTGTTTACAAAAGAGTCACGGGGTAAATGGCACTCAACACACCCTACCTCCCGGTGTGAACTATGCTGCCAACTGGCGTAATGGGTGTTCATAACATGACAGTTAATACATGTTTCCGAGTCGCTTGACAGATATGATAACATGTTGGAGGCATTTACCACATAAGCGAACAGACCGAGTGCCGTAATGACACAGCCGGCTGATACAAACTTCATGATGGCACCTGCTTGCATATTGAACCCTCCTTTATCTAAAAGTCTAAAATAAGTTGATTTCTCAACCACTTGCCAATTAACATTTTTTTGTTTTTTTGTTTTTTTGTTTTTTTGTTTTTGTTTCCTCACCTCCTGTTCTCTATTTTTTTGAATATTAACCGACAACAACGACCTGCTACCTGTAACTATTATGTTGCAAATTACAGACCAAAAAGAATATACCCTCTTTCCAGGCGTTAAGGAATTAACACCATCAAACATGTTACCATAAGGTAGCAAAAAATCATTCCCCATGTTACCTTCACGGAACATCTCTTGCTTTGTTCAATTAACTAAATGATGTTCGGCTGGCTGGGAAAAGTTTTAAATAAAAACAGTTCTCGAGAGAGGCTTCGGATGCAAAAAAAGGGGGGGGGGGGGTAATTCATGCGATTAGGTCTAAAAGGGAAATTTATTCTGATCATAGGGATCATCCTGACCCTTTCCTATACGGTTTTGATGATATACAACACAAAAATTCAAAACCGGCTGGTTATTGGTCTCGCAGAACAACAGGCCAGGATCCTTGGCGATCAAATTCAAATTACCAGGCAATGGGTTGCTGATCATAACGGTATCTTTATTATTCGCCAGAAAGACGAGCCCCAAAATCCATATCTTGACAACCCTGTTATCCAGTCAGTTGACAATCAAATTTTTATAAGACGCAATCCCGCCATGGTCACCAGGGACGACAAGCCGTGGCTCGTCTTCGGTGTGATGGGCGGCGATATGCAACCACAAGGCCAGGTACAGGTACTAGTGAACTTGATCGATTTCGGGACGGACGTTCAA
>CAZEMY010000087.1:0-8695 GCA_964513405.1 uncultured Desulfobulbaceae bacterium | reverse complement strand
TTAAAACAACAAAATAACCAAGCGGGGGAATAAGTATGGCATATTGCAACCTGGCATCACGATAATTAAAATAAACAAGCACGAGTAAAACAGCACTTACGGTTAAACGAAAAAGCAGAAATTCCCGGAACAGTTCAGGAAGGAGATAATAGTCAAGGATGGCAAAGAACAAGAACAGAAATGATGCCACAGACCCTATGTAAAAAGTCCGCTCATGAAATACCTGTCGTATTTCTTCCTGGTATTGATCTTCAAAATCATTGCCGGCACTTTTTGATAATGTATTCATATTATGTAACTATTTAAACAAAGACAGTAAATCAGGTGATGATCATTTCCATGCGGATAGCTTTAAACTGATCTTCCTGTTCCAAAAATGCATCAACAACTTCAGGATCAAAATGATGCCCCCGCTCTTTAACAATAATATCCCGGGATTGCCGGTGGCTGATTGGTTGTTTATAGCAACGCATTGAAGTAAGAGCATCATACACATCGGCCAGAGCCACAATCCGGGCAGATAGCGGAATTTCAGCCTTTGCCAGACCATGGGGATAACCGCTGCCATCCCACTTCTCATGATGACTAAGAGCTATTTCCTGACCCATGGTTAAAAAAGAGACATCACCTGCATCGTGCTCAGCCACGGCCAGTACATCACAGCCATAGGCTGCGTGTTTTTTCATTTCTGTATATTCTTCTCTGGTTAGCTTCCCCGGTTTAAGAAGGATTGAATCAGGTATACCCACCTTACCAATATCATGAAGAACAGATGAAAGAGTTATGTTTTCAAGAAAAGAAGGAGTGACCAGATGCTGCATCCCCGGATTTTCTGAAAGTGCCAGGGTCAGCACCCTGGTATACTGGCGGATACGATCCAGATGGGCACCGGTATCGTCATCCCGTCGTTCAGCCAGTTTGGCAATGCCGATAATTGCCGCCCTTCGTGATTTATCTACCAGCCGGCTGGACTCCTGCATCTGCCTTTCCATTTCTTTGCGGTGGGTAACATTACGCAAAACCAACTGGCATCCTGAAACCGAATCATCAAGATCAACCCAGTTACCACTCATTTCCACTACCCAGACGTGAGAGTCAACGGTAACCATTCGCACTTCCTGACCCATAAAAGGATGCCGATGTGATAACTGTTTGCAAAAATGATCGGTTATATAGCGTTGTTGTTCCGGTTCAACAAGGTTAAAAAAACTTTTATCCCCATCTTCATTTCCCCCCTTACCAAACACTGCAGAAAAGCGATGGTTACAGAGAATAATATCGCCGAGGTCATCAATAACAACCGCCATATCCTGTATGTTTTCGTACAGTTCCCGATGATTATACTCAAGCTCTTTTATCTGCTTTAGCCTTGTAGAGATTATTTCTTCCAGCCCACGGTTATAAATGTTCAACTCATCATGAAGACTGCTGACAGCAGCCTGTTGTTCCCATATGGCACGACGGCTCTTTATATCGTAGTGACTTTTAACCACTGTAGCGGTTAACATGGACAGATAGAAAAAGGTATTATTAAGTGCAGACGGAACCATTTGTTCTGAAAAGGGATGTGTCACCAACACCAGAATCATATAGACCAGAAACATGGCTATACCAATTATTACGGTCTCAAGAACAGACATTGGTAAAATAAAAAAGGAAAAAGCAACCACAAGGACAATACCTACATAATAAGTTGAGTAAAAGCCTCCGAGTTCAATAACCATCAAACTTATGGTCAGGCTGGAAACAATTAATGCTGCCCCCATTACTATCCGTCTGTATTCTTCAACAAGTTGTAACTGAACAATGGTTATGCACAAAAAAACAAAACAGATAAACCCTATCCTGTAGGTGAGAAAAAGATAAAAAAAATCAGTATGAACAATAAAGTCAAGAATAGAAAAAAACAAAAAACAAGGGACTGCAAGCCACAATACCAGTAATGAACGCTTATTAAACAGCTCATCCATTTCTTTCTGAAACAGATTATTGTCATCCATTGCTGCTGATGCTTCTGATTTACTGATCATTTGCGGACAGCAAGAGCAAAGAGATTAACATGTTCATCTTCGCTAAGAATTGTAACAGTGGAAAAGGGTGTATCTTCAAACAGCTTTTTTAACTGTTCTTCTGTGCGATAAATAAGTTGCCAGCGAAGAATTCTGTCCAGAAAAACAACATCCTGATGAGGAGCAAAGTTACCAAGAACAAGAGCCCCCCCTGGTTTAAGATTATGATAACATTTGACAATCAACGCTTTAAACATCCTGTCTCCAAGATAGTCACAAAGCCCGGCCGAGTAAATTACATCCTGGGGGCCTATATTGTGGTTAACCTTGCCAAGTGACCACTTGATTACATTCTCACGCATCAAGCGGATAGAGGCACGGTGAGAGAAGGTGTTAACAAACTTGTTGGTATACTGGAGAGCCTCGGCATCAATATCCACACATAACGCTTCTATTTTATCGTCATACTCACAGTTCTTTAGAAAATCAAAAAATTCTCTGTTTGGTCCACAGGCAAGATTCATCACTTTGATATAATCATCCTGTTCTGTCAACTGACCGGTCAGCTTCGCTAACTGATCCGCCAGTAAACTCCGCCGCCCCCGAATAGCTTTTGCGGCTGGTCTGCCAAGACAAAATTCATCCACCAACTCACCGAGACGATCCTGCCCTTCCGGTATGTTTTTGTACATATGCTCCATCATAAGAAAATCACCGGCATAACCTTTTGGCTTATGATAAGTCCTCTGTGCAAACTGGCTGCGCATTATGTATGGATATATTTCCTTGAAAATATATCCCCATAATACATCTTCATGACCACTGCCTGCTATTTTTTCTTCAAAAACCGGCATGATATCAATAATGGAGGCAAAAACTTTTAAACAATAATTCTCCAGTTCATCATCTTTCTCATTACGGCTGGTCAGATCCTGCAATTTATGAGAGATGGAAAAAAGTTCCATGGAGACCTTTTCCCCCTGGCCATGAATAAAATGCCAGGACTCGGAATTTACCAACCCCTTAGGGAGAGACTTTGCCTCTCCATACTTGCTGGAACGACGATTGGCCAAAGCATCAGCATAAGCGGCTACCGGTGCACTATCTCCGGAAATATTGCGAAACTTTTTACATATTCTCCGGGTGAGATAATGAACAAAGTCAATATATAGATCAGGATTATCAGAGCGAAGCTGCTCCATGGTTCCCCTGTCAAAAACAGCCAATTCCAATTTGTCAACAGCAACAATAGTTCTGACCCTTGAGCCATTATCAAAATATCCTATTTCCCCAAAGAACTCACCGTTCCCTATCAGGGCGACAGTAATGGTGGTTTGGCCAGAATCAGTGTAACTAACCTCTGCGGTGCCTTTATAGACAAAGTAAAACTGCTCCGCTCCGCTTTCCGGGGAAACAACGACATCACCGGCTAAATACTCAACAGTTTCTGCATATGTAAGTACCTGTTCAAGGAAAGAATTATCCTTAACTGAGGGCACATTTGGCGTGGATAAAGTTTTCTTCATAATTAAAAAAATCTCCGGGTAAAGTTATAACAGGCACAAAAAAAATGAAAGTCAACCATACCTTATCATTATGGAGCAGGATTTTTGATAACTCAAGAGTAATTATCACTATCCGGAAAACACTCCTATGGACAAGCTTACTTTCCAGGATAGAAAGATGAAAAGAGACGAAGGATAAAAAAGCTGACCAAAAAGGCCATGACAATACGAATAACTATGATAATCAAACAGTTAGCACCAAACATAACAAAAAGAAGCGTATCTTCTATAATGGAGTGGCATACCATAAGAAAAGTTGCAACAAAAAGTACATCCCGACGGCTGAGGGTACCACTATTTACTTCTTTAATCAGAATACCCGCCCCATAAGTTATGCCAAGCAGTTGGCCGACAATAATTGGGTAGAGTATATTGACCCTGCTTGACCAGGACTTAAACAATCTGGTTTGTTTAAGAGCATTCATGAAAATAATAATCAGGGAAATAAGTAAGATAACCTTTACTGATAAGCCAAGAGCATTTATGATGGAATTCTCCAGCATAGCCAGGAAAGAGTCATATTCCTCGATGATGACCACACCTGTATGAGCTTTATCGGCAAAAAAAACCTTTGGCATCAGCATAACCGGCACCACACTGACAAGAGCCATACTGAAACGAAGGGTAATGGAATACCAGTAACTGATACCGATCTGCTTCATTATAACCGATTCAACTACCATGGAATGACAGACCCCAAGAAAAACTGCCAGAATAGTCCATTGGCTGGAGTCAAGCCCAAGGGGTGCAGCAAAGGCTATGGCCGCATAAAGATTTAGCAACACTCCAGCGGCTATGGCCATGCCTGCTTCCACAGGAAGACCCAGCCATGAGGTTATAGGGTAAAAGATAAAACTTATGGAACTTAACAGGTCAAAATAAAGAAGTACATCCGAGAGTATATACAACGGGACAATGAACTTTATTATTACCAGACTGCTCTGCAGGGATGTTCGCAGGCTTGTTTTAAAAAAATGTTTCATGTTATTTTTTTATGCAGGTGATGAAAAGATAAAAAATATTCATAAGTCCCTACCTGCAAACTCACCAGCCAGCTTCAGTGCCTGCCTACGGCTGATTATCCTTCCCTCAAACTGGGCATCCTCAATAAACTCAAGAATCTCGCGAAACAACGGGCCTGGCTGTAAAGCAAGCTCTTCAATCAGATCTTTACCGGTGATAAGCGGTGCAGCCCGTTGTATCGGGATTACCCTCTCCTGCCTGAGCCGGTATAAATGAGCAAACAGTGCTGCCACTTCCTTTTCAATTTTTTCAGGACTACCATCTCCCTTACCGGCCAATGCATCAGCCATTGCCAGCATGAACAGAGACGGTAACTCTTCATCAACTGTTTTAATCAGCCTTAAACATCCTTTAAAGGTTAGTTTACCGCCCCGCAAATCATTGGCGAGAAAAAAAGGACGCATATGATTTCTAACCAGCAAACTCACAGATTGAACTTGTTGCCGTGACCAGCGTAATCTCTCACCAATGGCAGCAATAAGCTCTGTGCCTTTGATATCATGGTTATAAAAAGTTATTCGCCCATCCTTATCATCTCTTACCTTATAAGTTACTGGTTTTCCAAGGTCATGAAATAATGCTGCCCATTTCAAATAAAGTTTTCGCTTTCCCAGGTTCAGTGAGGATGCCATCACTCCATGGTGTTCCGGGAAATATTTGCTTAGACAACTATGAATTTTCTCCATTTCAGCAAGGGACTGCATTAAATGATTAAAAACATCAAGATGATGACTGGCGGGCTGCTCCATGCCCACACCCGGTAACAACTCAGGAAAAACAGTGAAAAGTATCTTTGTCTCCGCCATCATCCTAAACCCTGAATAAGCCCGTTCACTTGCCATTATATGGTCAAGCTCATAAGCTATTCTTTCCGGGGAGACTCTTTTTATAAGGTCACGGTGACGACAAACCATATCCATTGTCTGGGGGATAATATCAAAGCCGAGAACTGACCCAAACCGAAAAACCCTTAAAAGACGCAGAGGATCATCAAGCGGTGAGCGGGGGGAGACGAAGCGGATAACCCCTGTTTGCAGGTCATCCATGCCGTGACAGGGGTCAATAATCGGTAAAACAGGTTCATTATTACAACAATCATTGCTTATAATGTTGTCAATGCAGACAGCAAGGCTGTTAACTGTCAGATCTCTCTTGCCCAGCTCCTCCTCAATGGTAGCAGCACCATCTCTAAATGATGAGAAATCAAAATCCATGCCCCGCCAGACCACCCGGGCAGCATCCTCTTTTCTGCCCAGGGCAACCAATGCCCCCCCGCAGCTATTGCTTAACTCACCAGCCCACTGTCTGGCATTGCAAGGGACGGTAATATCCACATCTGCCGGACACCGATCAAGAAGCATATCCCGCACCGTGCCACCGGCAAGATATACCCCCTTGGGGTGACGAGAGGCGATGGCAGTTAAGTGAGCAATAATTTCTTTGGGAAAAATTCTCTCCACCTTGCTCAATGTAATTTTTCTTTTATGAAACGACATGGTGTTGTATAGTTCGGGGTTGTGTAGTTACTCGTTATTTTACTCGTTCCCACCGTCCTCGTACTCGTTCCCACCGTCCCCGGTGGGAATGTATATGGGGCTGCATTCCCACGCAGAGCGTGGGAACGAGGACAACGCAACAAATTTATTTTTGTAAAACCTTTTCTTAATCACCAGGTATTCCATGGATGCAGCTACAACCCGAACCATTAAAATAGGTGCTGTCAGTATCGGCCTGATCGGTCTGGACATGGCAATCAACCAGGCGACTTCCCGCCAGTTGCCGGAAATAGAGGCAATGGATTTTATTTTCCAGGCCATAAAGGACAAAAATTATATTCCGAGTGCCATGACCGAAAAGTATAAAATAGCTCTTCTAAAGGAATACGGAAAACATCTCCACGGGGATGACGGTTCTTATGAAGGGCTTGTCATCAGGATTTTCGGTAAACCCTGCGTAAGCTGTAACAACCTGCAAAACATGGTTATAGAGATTCTCTCAGGCCTGAACATTGGTGCAGATATTGAGCAGATCCATGATCCTGATGAGATCGGCAGGGCCGGAGTAATCCACACTCCGGCTCTAATCATCAATGGGAAATTGAAAAGTCAGGCCCGCCTGCCCAGCAGTGCTCAAGTTGAACAGTGGATCAGAGAAGCTGTGGAGTAGTTTCCTGTTTATCTGTAAATGGAGATAAATAACGAAAAACGAAAAACGAAAAACGAAAAAGTTAAAAGTTACATAACCCAGTCGGCAAAAACCTGGTCAGATAGAGGCTCTACCTCCAGACTCACTTCCACCCCGCCCTGCTGGGCAAGAACTCGTCCCGGCAGCAAGATACCGGAAACTTTTCTACCGTAACGAACAATCAGACCGGCTGCCCTAATCAGGCATTCATCATAGTTATTACTGCCATCATGCTCGGGAACAAAGCGGAGCAACCCGGTGGGACCAGGTCGTTTGGGCATAAATAAAACAATATCACCATCCTGACGAAGACCAATAATCTGTTCATTTTCTTGCTGATTTCGACCCAACACAAGCCAGAACCCGCCCGGAAGACGAAAATGCCTGCCCATAAGAAGCAGATTTACATCTTTTACCGTAAAATCCTCCGCTTGCAGAGAGTCAAAAACGCCTTGATATAATTTCTTAATTCTGACGGCAAGATTAGAGTCGGTCAGCACACAACCTCCGCCGGCGTTTGGGTATTCACGGATAGCAAACTTTTCCGCCAATTCCTTCTGGGGCCTACGCCCCCGACCGGTAAAGTCAAGCAGCTTCTCCCGGTCAACCAAACCTTCCCGCTCCGCTCTGGTTGGATTTAACCTTTTTGCACAAAGAGGCCGGAGAAGAATATCATCACAGCCTGAATCCCTCTCAATCACCCGCAGAGTATCCCGCCGCTGGGACATGGGACGCTGACCCAGTACTTCACCGCTGAAGATAAAGGATGCTCCCCTTTTATCCATCATCTCCCTGGCCTTGCTCATCATGAAAATTTTACAGTCAACACAGGGATTAAAATTTTTGCCAAACCCATGCCCCGGTTTTTTAAGGAGATTAATGTACCCCCGGCTTATATCAACCAGCTCCACCGATAATGAAAATTTATCCATCATCTCCTGACGATACGCTTCATAGTCGCCAAGAAGATCATAGTCAAAAAACGGGGTAACAAATTTAATAGCTATAACCCGGATGCCCTGGCTTTTAATCAGATGACAGGCAAGGATGGAATCAAGTCCACCTGAAAAAAGTCCAATTGCAGAAGTTTCAGGCATTGTCGGTAGTTTGTCCACTATTAATACTTATATTGTAAATATTCTGGTTGGTGAGACATCCGTGTAAAACGATGACCTCTTATCCGGCACTCACCATCTTATTCAGCTCTGTTCTTCCAATAGCCGTTTCCCATGTATCACTGCAACAATAAGAATCAGGTCAGACTCAACCCGATACACTAAACGATAACTGTAAATAAACCTCTCCCTAATGCACTCGTCTCCGGTTTCTGGAACAACTCGGCCTATCAAGGGGAATTCACGGACATTTCTTGATAGCGATAATATTTCTGTAACAACCGACCTGGCATAATACTCTGAATCCTTCGCAATAAATTCTGCAATGGATTCGAGATCCTCTATGGCTTCAGGCGACCACTTTACTTCGAGGTCCATTTATTAAGCTTCCTTTCTGCTTCATCCTGACCAAGAACCCCATCCTTCTCAGCACGCTCAATTCCTCTGTGTATTTTTTCTACAACATATAAATGGTACTGGACATCCTCCAGCGAACAATCGTCAGGTAACTTGTCTAGAAGCACCCTTACCTCTTCTTTAGCTGTACTCATGACTTGTTTCCTCTTTTGTTAAGGCACATAACGCCTGCATCAGCTGACGCTTTCGGCGGTCAGGTGCATGCTATTGTTGGACGAAGCCGCTACGCGGAGACAAAAACCGACCACGCGCACCACCTGCTTGATTAACAGCCAGCATATTCCGCTAAGACAACATGCTGGTTACAGCTATAAAAATTCTCTACTCTGGTGAAGGTACACTTTGACATCTTTTGCTATCAATAGTACCCTGTGGGAGGAGC
>CAZEMY010000086.1:0-8806 GCA_964513405.1 uncultured Desulfobulbaceae bacterium | reverse complement strand
TATAATCTCCCTGATATCCGTCTTCAGGGAATTCTCCGCCAGCACCTGAGAGCTCAAGGTAACGAGCCTTTGTTGAAGCACCCAACACCCGCATCTGTCGCCCGGCATCATTAAAATAATATTCTTTATCAACTAAGTAACCAACTGCACCAAGAAGACGGGCAATGGTGTCGCCAAGAATGGCGTTACGCCCGTGACCAACGGAAAGAGGCCCGGTCGGGTTGGCACTGACAAACTCAACCAGGACTTTTTTACCTTTACCCGCATCAGACAAACCAAACTTTTCTCTCTGTTTAAGCACCTCAGGCAACACGGTTGTCCAGGCGGAGGGTTTAAGAAAAAAGTTTATAAAACCAGGACCGGCAATTTCAACCTTGGCAATAAGGTCATTGCCACCGTCAACAAGCTGAACAAACAGAGCGGCAATTTCCCTTGGATTTCTCTTTTCAATACCGGCAATCACCATGGCCATATTGGTGGAAAAATCCCCCTGACCGTCCCTTTTTGGCACCTCTACTGTATATTTTCCTGCAGCCATCTTCGACCACAGTTGTTGCTCAACTCCCTGCCTGAAAGATTGATCAACCTGTTTTTTCAATTGTGACTTAATCATTTATTTTTTCTTATTTTTTTATATTTATTTGCAAGTTCTATCGGTCAATGTCATGTTCCAAGTGACACTTTAAGCAATAAATTCTCTTTTGTTGCAATGTCCAAACAGACAAAGCACCTCATAAGAGATGGTCTCCATCCAAGCAGCTATATCATCGGCTGTTATCTGTTCTGTCCCCTGTCTGCCCAAAAGAACAACCTCATCACCGGCTTGAACAGAGTCGAGATCCGTCACATCAACAAGGGTCAGGTTCATGGAAATACGACCAACCACAGGAACTCTCCGCCCGCGAATCAGAACATAAGCCTGGTTGGAAAGTTTTCTCAGGTAACCGTCTTCATAACCAACCGGCAGTACTGCCAATCGTGTTTGCCGGCGGGTCACAAAATTATGTCCATAACCAATCCCGGTTCCATCCGGAACTGTCCTCACCTGGATAACCTTGCTGACAAAGCTCATAGCCGGACGCAACCGTTGCTCAAAACACCCCCCCTTCCCTGCCCCGCCAGCACTATAGCCATACAGAGAAATACCGGGACGCACCATATCCATGTTTGCCCCGGCAATGCCAAATAATGCCCCGGAATTGGCAATGTGTTGACATAGTTTTTCTTTTTTCACATTGCCTGAATGAAGTGTTCCAACAGCACCTTTAAAATCGGTCATGATGATGCTGTTTGCAGGATTTTCCCGATCATCGGCCATGGGAAAATGTGCCATAATGCCGGCAAGCCGTACCCCTGCAGTTTCTTCTATGATTTTTACAAGCCCTGGAAGTTCAACCGGCAAACACCCCTGCCGCCCCATACCAACATCGACTTTAATATGTACCGGCAAAGGTTCCCGACAGTGACGGGTATATTCGGAAATGGATTTTACCTGATCAACATCAACCAGCACCGGAGTCAAACCATATTCAATTATAGCCGGGAAAAACTCCGCCAACGCTGCCGTTAAAACAAATATCGGCTGCCTTATACCTATTTGTCTGAGAGTAACACCTTCCACCACTTCTGCGACTCCAAAGGCGGACACCCCACACTCTGCAAAAATCCTGGCACACTCAATCATGCCATGCCCATAACCATCGGCCTTGACCATGGCCATGACATCTGCACGATCTGCCTGCCTGCTGCAAACACGAAAATTATGACTTAACGCCGAGCGGCTGATAATCACCCTGTTAAGCGACTCAACCGGGACCATGCTCACCTCTTATAACCTTTATACAAGCACACCATCCATGCCTGCTCGACAAAAGCATACCCCAGCCAATTGCAACATACAGCACCCCAATAGCAGGACAGGGACTGGTCAATCCCCGCATGGTCAATCCGAAAACAATCATAATGGAAATCAGCAACCATGTTTTAGCAGAAAAGACATTAACAATTCCCTTGTCCTCTGAAAACTGCTTGATACGAGCAATGGAACGAATAAAACTTTTATCTAAAAACAGGACTGATTTCAAAACCCCAAATAACAAGCCAAGGACAACTACTAACCACTCATACCCAGTCCCCTTCCATCCCCATCCTTTGACAAGAAGCATCCCCCCGACAGAAACCCATAGAAAAGTGGCCATAACAAGAAGGGTTGAACGGGAAACTCTGTAAACTGATAAAATAGACCTTAACTTCACCATGTATTGTCTTGTATAATAAGGAAGGGGAATTAAATAAACTTTGATATTTAATGTACATTCCTAAATGTCTGCGGGGAGAAAATTTATTCCCCGACGGGAACAGATAATACACCATATATAAAAACAAAACAAGCCCACCCTCCCTGATGGGAGGCGTGGGCTTTTCGTCAAGCTGCATGCGAAGAATAAGATCAGATCTCAGTAACAGTGATCGCCTCTTCAGGGCATACCTCAACACAGGTTTCGCAGCCAATACATTCATCGGCTTCAACTGGGTCAGCTTTGCCGTCAATCAACTCAAATACCTGGGCAGGACATGCTCCCACACATTCTTCATCACCATTACACTTGTCTTTATCAACAATAACTTCCCACATAATGTCAACCTCCAGAAAAAAGAAAAGAAAAAAACACCACCGACTCCAAGACTACCCGGAGTTAGCTGACAGACAATCCATCTGTCATGGACACGCTTCCTCTATCGGATGGCCAGACATTTGTCAAGATAAAAAAAATGGTAGTTTTATTGTTAGGTTAGGCTTAATTACCAAAAAAAAACATTGACCTGCCCACAAACAAAGAATATCCTGAAAAAGTTATTTGATTTAGCCATTGAACCGGTGTAAAGATAAGGAACTATTTTATAAATGAAAAATCATATTCACACAACAACCAGCAACAGCAGGAGAAAATAGCCGAAAATGACAGACACAGACAATAAAAAAGAAACAGAGCGAACTATTGAGCATGGCGAACGAGCCATGATAGAAGGCATTCTTGAAGGCAGTCCGGACGGCATCGGGATTGCAGTCATCCGCCTGGAGTGCGGCTGCCGCAAGATGGCAGCAGTAGATAAAGATGGTGAAGCAGCGAGTAAAATTATAATGTACCGCGATCAGGCAGAATCCATCTGCCCCCTTTGCAAGGAAGACAACGGCGACTACATGCGCATCACCGAGCAGTTCATTAAATGGGCAGACCCCGAACCCAGTGCAAAAAGACGACAGATGGTAGAGGCCAAGGTTCTGGGAACTCCCGGCCCTCAGAATTGATTAGTCTATAGCTCGAATCAGACCCTCGTCCCCACGCTCTTCGCGGGAACGATAAAAACTAAAAATAGCCCATTAATACCGAGGAATTAATCATTTTATAACTTCATCAATATGACTGCTATCCACCTCGGAGGTAATCTTCACTTTGCCTATGGCTTCAGGAAGAATAAAAAATAACCTTTTGCCAATCCTTTTTTTATCAGTAAGGAGAAATTTTTTAATCAAAGTGCGATCCAACCCTGCAGGAATTGCCAAATCCATACCATAACTCTCAATCAGAGAGCAGATACGCTTGCAATCATCTTCAGGCAGACAGCCTTCAAGCAAAGCCAGCTCAGAGGCTGCCCGCATGCCAATGGCAATTGCCAGACCATGGATCAGGGTGAAACCGGAGGCTGCTTCAACTGCGTGGCCGATGGTATGACCAAAGTTGAGAATCCTCCGCACATCCCCTTCGAGTTCATCTTCCGCTACAACCTCCGCTTTTATCTCGCAACAACGACCAATAAGCGAAATTATCTCCTCTTCCTTGAGGGCAAGAATATTTTCCCGCTGCTCTTCAAGAAAAGAAAAAAACGCTTTATCACGAATAACCCCGTATTTAATGACCTCAGCCAGACCGCCAATCAACTCTTTTTGTGGCAGGGTAACCAACACGGCAGGGTCAACATAAACAGCCAGCGGCTGATAGAAGCAGCCAATCAGATTTTTACCTTCGACAATATCAACCCCGGTCTTCCCCCCCACCGAGCTGTCCACCTGGGCAAGCAAAGTGGTCGGCACCTGGACAAATGGAATTCCACGCATATAGATAGCTGCCAGAAAACCTCCCATATCACCGCTCACCCCACCGCCAAGAGCAATCAGACCAGAGGAACGGTCGAAACCCCGCCCGGCAAGCTCCCTGGCAAGCCCCTCAATGGTTTGCAGATTTTTGCTGGCCTCACCTCTCGGGAAGGTAATAAGTTCCGCATCAAGCCCGGCATCATGCAAAGATTTAATCAGTGTTTTTCCATACAATACCGCCACAAAATCGTCGCTGATTACGCAAAATCTCTCAGCTATCCTGCGGCCAGCCAAATCCTCACCAACCTCAGACAGCAACCCCGGACGAATCAATATGGGATAACTTCTCTCACCAAGACCGACAGTAATTTTTTTTTCATTCATTTTTTTTTCACTCTCCTGGTTTTACTCAATGCCCTTTGCCAATATTATACTATGATCTTCAAAAACACCTTGTATTTCTGAGCAGAACATTGAATTAATGAAATTTCCATATTCCTGATCTATAGCCATAGCACAAAAAAAAGGAGAGACCCGTAGGCATCTCCTTTTTTTTGTACATACAAAAAATGTAAAAAAATATTTTACATTGAATCTCCAGATGCAGCACCCTGCATTTTAACCTCAACTTTCTCGGTCAAACCGGCATAGTACTCTTTGAGGTGATCAAGAACCTCGTCGCGACCAAAGTGATCAACAATCTCAGCACCCTCAGAAAGAGCCTTTCTTAATTTGGTGCCGGACAGGATAACCCGATCGTCCTTGCCGTGCGGACATGTACGCAAGGAGGCCATGCCATCACACTTCTTACAGTAGAATGTCCAGTCAATTTTCATCGGCTTGCAGAGCAGGTCTTTCGCAGAATCCCCAGTGGTTGGAATACGGTCAAAAATCTCCTGAGCTTCAAACAGACCATAGAAGTCACCAACACCGGCATGGTCACGACCAATCAGCATGTTGTTAACTCCGTAGTTCTGGCGGAAAGTTGCATGGAGCAGACCTTCACGGGGACCGGCATAACGCATATCCAACGGATAACCGGCATTGATTACACTGTCTTTGACAAAGTATTTGTCAATCAGAATTTCAATGGCCTTAACCCGGGTATCGGCAGGGATATCGCCCGCCTTCAGGTTACCAATCAGGGAATGAATCAGAACACCATCACAAACTTCAATTGCTATTTTAGCAAGAAATTCATGGGAACGATGCATGGGGTTACGGAGCTGGAGAGCTGCAACTTTTGACCACCCCTTCTCTTCAAACATCTTCCTGGTCTCGGCAGGGGTAAGATAAACACCAGGGTACTCTTTCGGGTATCCGCCCTGGGAGAGAACCTTAACAGTACCGGCAATATTGAATTCTTTCTGGTTGAGAACCATGATAACGCCAGGATGATCTTCAGGAGCGAGCTTCCAGAAATTATCGCCTTCAGATTCTTCACCCTCACCACGGAATACCTTTTCGCATTCCCATTTTTTATCGTCCGCGGTCATCTCATACTTCTCGGTGACCTTCATGGTAGCCATGATTATGCCGTCTGCTTCAAGGGCAATCTCATCACCCTCTTTAATATCACCAGCATCAGCGGTGGAAATATCAAGAGTAATCGGTACAGGCCAGAAAGTACCATCAACCATCTGAAAATTCTCGCAGACACCCTTCCAGTCAGCTTTGCTCATAAAGCCATCCAATGGAGAAAAACCACCGATTCCCATCATGATAAGATCGCCTTTTGCCCGGTCACTTACCTGGATTTTCTTGAGACCTTCCGCTTTTTTCTTCTCCGCATCACGCTCACTGCCTTCAAGCAGAGCACACACAAGACCTTTGCCACCATGGGGCTCAACCAACTTTGCCATAACGATCCCTCTTTTGTTAAATTATCGTTTTATAAAAAAAAAACAAAAAACACAACTTCGAGCGACTCAAATCCCGGAGTCGTAAAACGCCACCTTTTTGACCTGAATCACCATTCATTAACGGACTAATATTAGACGCATCTAAAAAAAAGTCAAGGGAAAACTCTTAAAATGAATGATATAACTGTTCAAGTTCCCTTATGTATTAGCCAATCTTACTTTGAAAAAGGTGAAAAAAGTCAGGCAAATCAAGAACAATATCAATGTCAAACTCCGCAATGACCAGCCTCCTGGAAAAAAGAAGCATTCGGGGATACCTGCTTTTCCCATAACGAACATCTCCGACAACCGGATGACCTGATTCAGCAAGCTGCACCCGCAACTGATGGGTGCGGCCGGTCAATATTCTCGCCTCAAGCAGAGTGTTTTCAGGATAGCGATGAACAACCCTAAACAAGCTGATCGCTTTTTTCCCGCCTTTTTGACCACCAGCGTCTTCCCTGACTCTCTCAGTGTCTTTTCTTAGATACGATGAAATCTTAAACTCATCTTCTTTGACTGCACCATCAACTACGATGGTATAATATTTTTCAACTTTTCCATTCCTGAATAATTCTGAGAGCCTGCGGGCAATAATCATATTTTTTGCACCAACCACCAGCCCTGAAGTATCTTTATCTATCCTGTTAACAAAGGTAAAATCGTGGTTTTTGGTATAAGCCTGAACCATCTCGACAAAACCCCATTCATGACCACTTCCTTTGTGCATAACCAGATCTGGCGGCTTATTGCATATAATTATCCCGCCTTCGTCATAAATAATGGATTTTTCAACCATCGCTCTTTCAGGTTTGGATAGATCAATAAACGGTCTTAAGGCAGGTTCAGAGAGACCAGCATAAACCTGGACAATATCTCCTTCCTGAAGAAGATACTCGGGTTTTTTCCTCTTTCCATTTATCTTGATCCCACCTTTACGAATCAAACGAAATATTCCGGCAAGCGGTATATTTTTATGTTTCTTTCGGATAAAGCGATATAATTTGATATTATGATAGTCAGAACAGACTACTTGGGAGGATTTCATATAATTTAAGGTAGATTCAAAAAGACAGAAAACGAAAAAGGAAAAACAAAAAACTAAGTTACTTAGTAGTGTATATTACCAAACTCAAAGCCCAAACCCCACGGAGGACACGGCAATTTTTTTCAAAAAAACCGGGATAACTACCCACATTATTGTAACTTTGATCTGGATTCTGTTTTTATCCATGGCCCTGACGGTTCTGCTGATGGCAACCCTCTGGCAAAGAGATATTGTCAGTGGGTTTGCGGACATGGAAAAAATCAAATTACAATACCTGATTGAAGATATAAGAGCAAACCCAAAAGACATACTTAAAAACAAAAAAACTGCCGCCACCGGCGGTATGCTTATAAATATTTCCGGAGAGGAAACTCTCCTTGGCATAGTTAACGAACACGCCCCCTCCCTTCGTGCCCAGGCAGAACAGGCTTTATATGAAAATAACATCCGCTATGCCATGGATGGTTTTTTCTGGAATATCATCATCCCGGCAAAAGCATATATGATCATCAGTATGCCTGTTGACAGACAGGGGGAAAATCAGGGTGTCATTGCCATGCTTTATCCGCTTAATAAGCTTTACCTGCAAATGGGGCAACATTTTCGAATAATTTTTCCCTGCCTGTTGGTAAACATGCTGGTTCTTCTCTCAATTGCCCTGTTCCGCTTCCGCCGTTTCCTTTTTCTCCCTCTTACAAAACTAATTAACCTGACCGACACCTATCACGAGGAAAGAGACGCACCTTTTCCGACTATTGCCCGTAACAATGAGCTAGGCCAGCTCTCTTCCTCGCTTCAAAAAATGCTGCACAGGATTGAAGATGACCGGGAAAAATTATGTTTAAGCGTTACCTCGCTCGAATCTGCCAACCAGGAACTTCTTGCTACCCGTACAGAAATGATCCGCACGGAAAAGCTGGCCTCCGTAGGCAGGCTTGCCGCAGGGCTTGCCCATGAAATCGGCAACCCCATTGGTGTCATTCTAGGGTATATCGGTCTGCTGAAAAATGATAACATCACCGCTCGGGAACGGGCAGAATTTACTGGGCGGGCGGAGAAGGAAATACAAAGAATAAACAAGTTAATCAGACAGTTACTTGACTTTTCACGAATCAATAATAACCATTGTATTGAGCAGGTATCCATCCATGACATACTTAATAATCTTATGGACATGGCAAGTACCTGTAGGTTAGACACAGCCAAAATAAACACAACCGTGGAGCTAAGTGCAAGGCATGATGTTGTTAAAGGTGATCCGGATCAGCTCCAACAAGTTTTTCTAAACTGTCTTCTCAACTCTGTAGATGCGTTAATTGAGACTTCCGTTGAGCATTCCATAAAAATAAATACATCTACTATTACCAATCAGAAAATCCAGATTATTTTCAAGGATTCCGGCACAGGAATTCCTCCCGCACATCGTCATAAAATATTCGATCCTTTTTTTACCACCAAAGAACCTGGTAAGGGAACCGGACTTGGCTTATCTGTTGCTTTTTCCATCATAGAGCAGCACGGCGGAAGCATAAGGGTTGAAAGTTCAACAGGTCAGGGGACAAGCATGATTATTGAACTCCCATTACACCAGGAAACATAGCCAGAGATCCCTACCGGGAACAGACCTCCTGTGCCGGCACAAACGGCTCCTGTTGGAAATGGAGTGGTCAAGCAAAAGTAGGCAGTTTTTTTATGCGATCTTCTGTGCCTCTTGCTTGAATTCTTTTGTGTATCTTTTTTTAGATTTTTCAGCCATAATAA
>CAZEMY010000085.1:0-8897 GCA_964513405.1 uncultured Desulfobulbaceae bacterium | reverse complement strand
AAGCCACATCTTCAATAACTGTGGGGGAAAAAAGCTGATCATCGGCATCCTGAAAAGTAAGACCGATATTTAACCGCACACATCCAAAGCCTTTTTCGTCAACAATCTCCTGACCTTTAAATAGAACCTTGCCCTTATCAACTTTAAGCAGCCCCACCATTATATGGAAAAGAGTGGTCTTGCCACTGCCATTGGCACCGACCAGACCAATCTTTTGACTATCCGTAAACTTAAAATTGAGTGAATCAAGTACCGGCTGTTCCGCACCGGGCCAGGAGAATGAGATGTTGTCTAATTCGAGCAACGAAGCCATATTTTTGGTTTAAGTTATGTAATGTACATTCCCAATGTCTGAACTCTGGTTTATCACACCTGTTCAATAACAACAAATGAAACCGTGATTATAAGCAAAACAGCAAGCAAAATAATATCTTTTGTTTTGTTGGTTTTTTGTGGAACAAGACTGTGAAATGTACCCTGAAAACCACGAAGCAACATCGCCTGCTGAACTCGTTCTGCCCGATTCCAGCTCTTGATAAGGGTCATGGCAAAGATATGACTGTAGGTACGGTAGGTATGAAGGTTAGTGGCAGGCTTGAAGTTTCTTAGTTTGGCTGCCCGCACCAGCCGTTGGTATTCCTGATAAATAACAAAAATATACCGGTAAGAGAAGAGAAGCAGCAAACATAGTTTGTCCGGCAGGTGAAGCTGCTTCATGCCTTGACCAAGAGCGGAAACAGTTGAAGTGGCAAGCAAGCTGATTAAAATAAGAACAATAGCATTGCTCTTGATAGTTATAAGGCTTACCAGCTCAAGCCCTTGATAGCTTAAACGAACCGGACCAACAAACAAAGAATCACCCGGATAGGTAAGAGGCAACGATAGCCAGAGCAGAGCAATAAAGCTGTTGACTATAATCAACCTCCAGAAAACATGGCGAAACTTCAAGTCGGCAATTATCACAAGCACAAAACCAAGAAGAAACCCAGCCACGGCAGCGATGAAAGAATTGGCAATAGCCAAAACTATTATGAGAGAAAACGCAGATATAATCTTGAACCTGGTATCTGCCCTATGGAGCAAAGAGTTACCATCACTAAATGATTCAAAGATCACAATGCAGACCTCGTAAAAAACATTCCAAAAAACAACATATGTCAGGTCATTTAATAGTGCTTCAGATTAACAAATTCAAGGTTATCCCCCCCCCTTGGCAACACTGCTTAAGCGGTGCAACGAGTAGAAATAGTTAAGTCACTCTCCTGAAACCTTCTTCCTGCTTTTCCAGTAGGCAAGCAGTCCAAACAAACCAAAAATATACCCTACCCCTGCAACTACTTCACTTAACTGAGGCCCCTTATCCTGTGCTTCCACCAACATTCTTTTTACTGGAGCAAGTTTCTCGTCCAAGGCATCCTCAACGATTTTCTGGACAACAGCAACATCTATATGTGACGAATAATCCCCCTGCTCCTGGCTGGTTACCACTGAGGGGGAAGTAATCTCGACGGGATAAACAGGCTTAGAGTCCATACTTATATAGTCTTCAGGGGGCAGTAGCCACTCTCCCTGATGCCCTGGCCCGGCCTTGACAATCAATCTCAAAGTAAGACGGTTTTCCAGGGCATTAGCTGGGGGCTTGAAGCTGAACTTACCTTCCTTATCAGTTCTGGTTGTCAACAGTATTGCCCCGGTCTCCTTGTCTTCAACAATTATCTCTGCCAGTTTTGGTGGAGGACCAACACTAAACCCGGTCTTACCAACAACAAAACCCTCTTCGCTCCAAGCGAAAATACTGACCTTGTGGGCAAAGGCCTCGCTACAGAGAAAAGACAAAAGAATAAAACCAATTACAGCCATGGAACGTATGGGAATTTTAATTGAATAACGCATGGGAATTAAATGTTTTTTGTTTTCATATTAGTAAATGTTCGACTATGGGGCCGGAGAATTTCCGGCTTCACTTTAAATATAAATGTTACGATGCAACTGGTGATAATTCCTTCTATCAGCATTAGCGGTATATTGGCAATCATAATAATTTTGGCAGTGGAAATAAAACCTGTATCTGAAGTTATCAGGGACATAGCCACAAACAGTGTTGATAAGAAAACCGCAAAAAAACCGGCCCCGAAACCGGCAACAGCAGAATACTTGACCTGTCTTAACAGAGGACGAAAGATGTAAAAACAGAAAATCGCCGGCACAGCTGCATTCAGAGTATTAACCCCCAAAACAGCAATTCCGCCAAACTGAAAAAACAGAGCCTGGAGACACAGGGCAATTAGAATGGCAGGGAAACTTGCCCACCCCAGAATGATACCGAGCAAGCCGTTTAGAATCAGGTGAATGCTGCCCGGCCCAATGGGAATATGGATAAGAGAGGCAACAAAAAAAGTAGAGGTCAGAATCGCCACCGGCATAATTCGTTCATGGTCGATTTTATGCAGCCCCAAGGCTGTTCCTGCCATTGTTATAAGTCCACCCCCGATAAGAACCGGAGCAGAAAGAATACCTTCTGATATATGCATTTGCTTTGTTTTTATACTGAAATTATAAATTAGTGGTCTTCCCCACGCCACCTGTGTTATATTTTTACATTTCGTGTTACCATGCCACGAAAAATCACTCCCTGCAAGAGAAAAATTCTCTTTCCCCTTGTTCTATGTATTGATGCACGGTAATAGTTTATTTAAATGAAGGGCTTGCTTCCCCCACCCTGACACCTGTAACCTGTAACCTGTAATGATTACCCGTAACTTTCTCAAAGAACAAAAAAAAACAAGCAGTCACTGGCTGCGGACAGCTATTGGACTTGGTTTGTGTTCCAGCCTGCTTCTGATTCTCCAAGCCTGGTTTCTGGCAAATGTTATAAACTCCGTTATTTTTGAGCAGGCCAAGCTGTACCATATCCAGGGATGGTTATGGCTTATGCTCATTATCTTTATTGTCCGGGCTTTTCTCACCTGGGCATCTAACCACGCCGCCTTTCAGGCTGCGGCAAAAATCAAACTCCATCTTCGCGACAGGATTCATCGTCATATCCAGGCCGTTGGCCCGGTACATTCCGGCCGTGAACATAGCGGTGCCAATGTCAATATTCTTGTGGATGGAATTGAGGCTCTGGAAAATTATTATGCCCTTTATCTACCTGCTATCTCGTTTGTGGTGCTTATCCCCCCTGCGATTCTGATAATTATTTTCCCCATCGACTGGATTTCCGGGCTGGTACTGCTGATAACTGCCCCTATCATTCCGTTTTTCATGATAATGATTGGCAGAGGAGCGGAGAAACTAAACAAAAAACAGTGGCGTAAATTATCAAGGATGAGCAGTCATTTTCTCGATACAATTCAAGGACTGACCACCCTTAAAATATTTAACGCCTCCCGCCGTGAAGCAGAAATGATTGCCAAAGTTTCTGATGAATACCGGGAACACACCATGTCGGTGCTGCGGGTTGCCTTTCTCTCTTCCCTGCTCCTTGAGTTCTTCTCCTCAATAGGAATTGCCCTGGTCGCAGTTTTGATTGGATTTCGTCTTCTCCATGGAGACATGACATTTCTGGCCGGTTTTTTTGTCCTGATTCTTGCCCCGGATTTTTACCTGCCCCTGCGAAACATGGGAACCCACTACCATGCCCGTATGGACGGCATTGGTGCAGCTGAGCAGATGGTTAAAATACTTGCAATACCTGTGTCAGGAGACAGGGGACAGGGGACAGGGGACAGAATAGTTAGTGCTTCGCATTCGGTTTATCTGTCTTCTGGCACCGGTATGGCAATTACCTTTAAAAACATCACCTTTTCCTATGAAAAAGACCGTCCGGCTTTGTCCGGATTTAATCTGAATATTCAGGCCGGAGAACGGGTTGCTCTGATTGGGGAAAGCGGAGCCGGTAAAAGTACGGTTGTCAACCTTCTTCTTGGCTTTGTGCAGAGCAAAGAGGGAAAAATTTTTATCAATAATCATGACCTGTCAACAATCCCTCTTGTTAGGTGGCGTGAACAAATCGCCTGGCTGCCCCAGCGGCCATATCTCTTCCATGGCACTATTGCCGATAATATCCGTATGGGTAAGCATGGGGCAACAGAAGAGGAGATTAAAGATGCTGCCCGGCTGGCAAACTGCGATGAATTCATTGAAAAAATGGCAGATGGTTACTTGAGTCATACTGGCGAGGGAGGGCTTGGCCTTTCCGGAGGACAGATCCAGAGAATCGCCCTTGCCCGTGCCTTTTTAAAGGATGCACCCCTGCTTATTCTTGATGAGGCGGCTGCCAACCTGGGCAGGCACAGCGAAGAGTTGATTGAAAAAAGCATTGATCTCCTTGCCAAAGACCGTACGGTTATTATCATTGCCCACCGCCTCCATACAATTGAGCGGGCTGAACAAATCGTGGTCATGGAGCAGGGCAGAATCATTGCCGCCGGCAGCCACCGGCAGCTTGCAGAGGGAAGTAATGTTTATCGGCAGATGACAAGCAGTTATAAAGAAACAATAGTAATATCATAACCAAAGGCCATGAACAAAAGACAACCCAACAAGCCCGGCAGACCAAAGAGCAGCACCATGATATTCATCCGCCTCTGCCTGCTTTTCATCCCCCATTTTCACTGGATTGTTCTGGGAATATTTCTCTCGGTGCTGACAGTTATCGCCAATGTCGGCCTGATGGCCATATCCGGCTGGTTTATTGCCTCCATGGCAGTTGCCGGTCTCACCGGGGTAATGTTCAATTACTTCGCCCCATCGGCCGGTATCCGGGCATGTGCAGTTGGTAGAGCCGGCAGTCGTTATCTGGAAAGGTTAGTAACCCACTCTGCCACCCTGCGAATGCTTGCCGAGCTTCGCCACTGGTTTTACATTCATATTGAACCCCTTGCCCCGGCGATTCTTCAGCAATATCACAGCGGTGACCTGTTCAGCCGGATCAGGGCGGATATTGATACTCTTGAAAACGCCTATCTGCGAATTATAACCCCAATGGTAACCACCATTGTTGCCAGCAGCCTGTTTGTTTACTTTATGTCCCTTTATGACCCGTTGCTGGCAGGAATAGAAGCCCTGTTTCTGATCTTTGCCGGCCTGATTATGCCGCTTATTATTCTTTGTTTCAGCCGTAAAGCCGGCAGGGCCGTAGTCAGGACTTCCGCAGATTTACGACAACACTCCATAGACAGTATTCACGGTCTTGGCGAATTATTGATTTATGGTGCGGCTGAACAACAGGCAGAAAAAATAAATGAATTAAGCCGAAAACTGGATTTAGAGCAGGCAAAGTTAAGCCATTATGACGGTATTGCCCAGGCTGTTCTTGGTCTCTGTGCAGGTCTTGCCCTTCTGATGGTGATAATCATCACCACCCCGCTTATAAGCGGAGGTAACATGCCTGCGGTAACCATTGCCATGCTTGCCCTGTTCACCATGGCAAGTTTTGAAGCGGTGGCAGCCATGCCCCAGGCCTTCCAGAGGCTGCCGGAAACCGTGGCGGCAGGCAGCCGTATCTTTGAGATTATTGACAGCAAACCTCTAATCAAAGACCCTGCTCCCCCGTCACCACAACCAACTAATTTTGACATCGAATTTAAAGATGTATCGTTTTCCTACAACAGCGGTGGGAAAAAAGAAAAAAATGTCTTTGAAAATTTGACTTTTACCCTTACCAGCGGTTCCCGGCTTGCCATCGTTGGTAGAAGCGGTGCCGGAAAAAGCAGCATTGTTAACTTACTGCTTCGTTTCCAAGAGGCAGACAGGGGAAGAATCCTTCTCGGCAGATATCCTCTTGAACAGTACCATGGGGAAGATGCCCGCAGATTTTTCTCCGTTGCTACCCAGCAGAATCAGTTATTTAATAACAGTGTCCGGGAAAACCTGTTGCTGGCAGACCCCGATGCCGATGACGAGTTGCTTGCCAGGGTATGTAAAACAGCCATGATTCATGATTTTATCATGACCCTGCCCAAAGGATATGACACCTGGATTGGCGAGGCCGGTTTTAAATTATCAGGGGGACAACTCAAAAGGCTTGCCATTGCCAGGGCTCTTCTCAAGCCGGCAAAAATCCTGATCCTTGACGAACCGGGAGAAGGTCTGGATAGAAAAACTGAAAAAGAACTGCTACATGCTGTTTTTGAGTATAAAAAATCTGCCAGTATCCTTCTCATAACCCATAGCCGGATAAGCGGTATTGAGATTCTTGACCTGGGAAACAAGGATGACACTCGTTATGATCAGGCAACCGGTTAAAACACAGCACTTAATCAGTCCTAAAAATATATTGACATACCAAGTCTTATTCTGTAACTGTTTAAGATAATGTTGGTCAACAGTAAGTTCAGCTTTTAACCTTTATGGAGGAGAAAAATGATTTACAATCTCATGCAGATGTTGGACAAAAAATTTAACTTTGAACAGGCAAAAGCTCATTGCGATATTCCATGTGGCGTTTACGATCCGATAGTTGCACAAATAGACGCTCTAACCGTCGTTCGCATGATGGATTTGATGGCGGGTACAATCGAAGACGAAAGCAGAAGTAAAATAGAAATTCAAAATGCCGTTGCCCGTCACATAGCCATCAAGGAAAAACATGCCGAACACGCAAAACAGGAGATTAGGATTATCTTTGGTGATTATATAAAGGAACCGCACATAGAGGCACACCCTGAGCTTCCGGGGTTATTCCATAAAATATTGCAGTTAGGGTCTGGTTGTCGCCAAGGTGCTGACCGTGAGAACGGATTAAAGTTTGTCGAGGCAATCAACCAGTTCGCTGAAATATTCTGGAAAACCAAAAACATTGCCACAAAAAAAGCGGTTGCACCATACGCACCTGCACTGGAGATGGTTTACCCTGTCCTATAGTAACTTTGCTTTTCAGATATATAAAAATAATTCGGGTAACAGGCAACAGCCTGTTACCCGAATACCATCCCAATGATTTCGTTTTCGTTAACACCCACCCGTTTTTTTTAAAAAACATCCGTAAAAACGACATTTTGATTTTCCAGCATCCCCAACATGGCACATTGATCAAAAAAGCGAAATGGATTACCGAAAACGGCAGGAAGATATTTGTAACAGGCACTCACCCCGAGAGCATTGACAGCCACGATTTTGGGGCAATTTCCAGAGAAACCGTTACCGGCAAGGTTTTCTGGCACATCAAAAAAAAAAATATAATAGATAAACAGACAATCTTTTCACTTTTTCACTCCACCCACCCTGTAAAATATCCCCTGCGGACGACCTGCGTGAGGCAGGAAAACAGTGTTATTGCACATCACATCCCGAAACATCAGAGAAAAATACCAGTTATATCTATTTACTTTTTCACAGACAAATTTATGAACATTTGCCTGATTTGATTTAATGTGTTATTTAAAGTGTTTGTTATATCAACAATCAATAATGGTGCCTGTCACCACAAAACACATAAACCAATGCCAGTCACTCTAAGACAGTTAGAAATATTCATCACCGTCGCCGAAACCCAGCAGGTAACCAGAGCCAGTAAAAAGCTTTTTATTACCCAGTCAGCGGTTTCCATGTCCCTTGGTGAACTTGAAAATCAACTCAGCGGACCGCTTTTTGACCGGCATGGCCGCAGCCTTCTCCTCAACGACCGGGGGCGTTATCTGTTGCCCATGGCGAGGAATATCATCTTTCAGGTATGGAATGTTGAGGCTCTTTTGACCGAAGAAAAGAACACCATTGCCGGTTCTCTCGAGATAGTGGCCAGCTCAACAATCGGCAACTATATCCTTCCTTATCTGATAGGTCTGTTCATGCGTCTTCACAAGGATGTGAGGATCAATATGCTGGTGGCAAACAGCCGCCAGGCGGAGAAGCTGGTTGCCGAGGGAACCATGGATCTTGGTTTTGTCGAGGGTAATATCAATGTTAATGACGAAATGGTAAAGGCTGAACCATGGTTCAGAGATGAGTTACGGATTATCGTCAGCCCTACCCACCCCCTTGCAAATCAGGAAACTTTCAAGATGCCCGGTGATTTGGAAAAAACAACCTGGGTCATGCGGGAGGAGGGTTCCGGTACCGCCCAGATTTTCAAAAAAAGACTGGGAAAAGAGGCTGCCAAACTTAAAATTGTTACCAAGCTCGGTCACACCGAGGCCATAAAAAAAGCGGTTGAAACTGGTGAAGGTGCGGCATGTGTTCCTCAGTTGACAGTCAGCAGAGAGGCACAACAGGACTGGCTGAAAAGCCTGCCCATTGAGGGGTTGGATATGCGCAGGCAACTGCACATTATTCATCATAAAGAAAAAATTCTTACCCGCCTGATGGATGAATTTCTTAATTTCTGCCGGGTTCTTACAGAATGCGGACTGGGGCGTAGATGCTTGACTTCACCATGGAAGCTGCAAAACATCTTAGCTGAATACAGCGAACAAAAACTGGGGCTGTGTAAGATATGTCGCCAGGACGGTAAGATTTCCTGCCGGATTTTCAAAAAATATGATGAAAACGAAGGGGCATAGGCAGGTTACAGGGGGTGCAATACACTAAAGTGACAAATCGAGCAAGCATGTTATGGGTTGATTTAGCAATGTAAATTGAATGTCGAATATCGAATAACGAATGTCGAATTTAGAAGACTTCTAAGCATGAGAGCCGCCATAAATGAAACTCAGCCTCGTTCCCCCGCAGAAGTGTGGGAACGAGAAAAAAGAGGATATTATGCCAACTGCCGTTAAAATTTCTGATGAGTTAATAGCCAAAGCCAAAGTTACATCTAAAGTTTTTAAGCGTTCAATCGCCGGTCAAATTGAGTACTGGGCAAAAATTGGCCAAATCATCGAGGAAAATCCAGATTTACCATTACCGTTTATTCAGGACATCTTGATTGGCAAAGAACAAATTAAACTTGGTCAAGG
>CAZEMY010000084.1:0-8953 GCA_964513405.1 uncultured Desulfobulbaceae bacterium | reverse complement strand
CCCGGTAAAGCATTTCTTGGGCAGAACGGCGGGTAAAGGTAAGCAGCATGATGGATTCAGGTGCAACCCCCCTTTCAATCAGAGCTGCCATGCGAAATATCAATGTCCTAGTTTTTCCGCTGCCGGCTCCGGCAATAACCAGAATAGGACCGTCGCCATGGGTCACCGCCGCATACTGGGCAGGGTTCAAACTGCGGGAAGAAATTGATGAGTCCGGGCTGATGGTTTTGTCTGTATCCGGATTTTCTGAGATGTTGTTCTTAATCATACATGTTATTTACCACAGGAACAGGAGCTGTGCAACCGGCTGTTGACATAACCGGACTGTTTAATGTAGAGTTTTGAGTTTGGAATTTGGGGTTTGGCATTTCTGTTTTGTTATATGGATAACAAATATGAAAGAAAAATTTTACCTGAAGCAGAAATAGCCAATAATAATAACGAAAATAACCACAGTTTCAATGATGCTTATTTTAGTGATCAGAATACATATCTTTCGCTGAGACGGGTTCATTTTTAAAAGCATTTTGTTCATAACCACTCTGAAAAAAATGTTGCGCAGGGTTCTGGAGGTGTACAACCTCAGATATTCCTGGATTGCCCGTATCCAGAGAAAGGTATTTTCTTCAAGTTCTTTCTTTGCCTGCTCATTATCCCAGCAAACCATCACTTGGGTCTTATTTTCCCTACTCAGAAAGAGCAACTCCTTAACTCCGTACTCTTTTATTATTATACGAAATATCTCAAAACTTTCTTCGGGGTCGTGACTGCTGTTACTATTGCTTGCCGGCTCAAGCATTAGCTCCATTGAAAGTGGTTTTTCAGTTGCATAATCCTCAAGATCAGCCTTTAGTCCCGATGGAGTTTTCTCAAGCTTTTCCACTGACCAGTGGGGGTGCAGGCGGAGAAGTTTCTCTTCGTCAAGCAATTGGTTTATATTCAAATCTATAATTTTTACTGGTAGGGCCAGATCATAAAATGTCTTCATAGTCATTTGCGGGGCTTGAGTGGATTGGATATTAATAGTGGGCAGGGGAGATCTTGTTGCAGTTTTGCCGGGTCGATGCGTGCCCTCAACCCTTTTTCCATCTTAAGGTTGAACAGTCTTCTGCTTTTTCGCCATGGTCCAATGACAATAAGGTCACAGTCCAGTTTTCTTGCCTGTGAGTTTATCATGTCTTCAATGGGGCCGACAACGCTTATAAATGATGCCATGGCCGCCGCCGGGTGGGTCTTTTTTATCCGTTGCCAGTCTTCTTCGTTTTCATCGCGCATCTGTTGTTCGACATGGTTTAGGAAGTCAGTATGGGTTTTACTTGAATTTAACCAGTCATCACCGGTCATGTCCCGCCAGTCTTCGTCGATTATGGACAGTACTATTATCTTTATTTCAGGGAATTCTTCATACAGTTCTGAGAAAACAAGCCGTTCGGCATGCATGGCACCGGGAGTACCATGGGTGCATAGGAGTATGGTTTTGAACATGATGTATGTTTTTTTTATTAGCCAGATGGGAGACAGTTAATAAGAGACTCAGCAGGAGATATGGGCTTATCTCCTGCTGAGTTATGGGAAAATGCTTTAGTTTTTTTGTAAGCAATCACCTGCGATGGAAAACGCTTACAAGATAAGGATTAATCTTTACAACCATTTTGTAAAAAGAAGGACAATGAAGGTGGTTACCAGCGACAAAACAAGGGCAGTTATGTCTTCACTTCGTTCGCTGGAGAAAACGGAAAGAGCCCGTTTCTCAAGTTCGTCAACATTCCCCTCAGAATTCATCTCGGAGTTTCCGTTAGTTGGCTTATCGTTTTGGTCTTCATTATGGGTTTCTTTATCTTTACTCATTATATATATTCTCCTTCGTAAATTTATTTAAGCACCACATCTTTGACAAGCCATATGACAACTAAAAAGGAAAGAGTTGCCTTGGTAATACCTGCAACAAATCCGATGGCCAGCGGCCAGCCGCCAGCTTGGAAAATTGCTTTTTTGGTGATCTGCATACCGAGACCAATCAAGCCAAAGGCAAAGAACCATATCATGACATCTGTCAGGACGGTGAGGGTCTTTGATTGCTTATGAACTTGCTTGACAGCATGTTTAAGGGCTTCCTTTATCTCAGTGCTTAAGGATATTTCATTTGCCTTGGCAGAGGCAATAACTGTTTCCAGATGAAACAGTCTCTCTGCACCCTGCTTATGGAAAAGTTTTTTGTCGCCTCTGTCGTCAAAGTTACCGGCAATCTGCCGTTGGGCGACAAGATTTCTTACCGCTTCCATCTGTTCTTTGGAGAGACCCGTTATGGCTCCATCTTTCAAGGAATCGTTTAGAAGTTCCCATTCGTCATAGGTCACTTGGGTACGCTCATTATAACTGAAATCAATAAATTTTCCTTTATAATGGGATGGAGGAGAAAATACTCCTGCGGAAGACATGGCAAAGAGGAGAAGAAAGCCAAGGATGAAAACAGGGAATTTATCAATAACAACTTCCTTGAATGTCAGTTTTTGACCTATTGTCTTACCGTACCATGTGGCAAGGACAAGAACAATGATGGGCAGAAACAGCACTCTGGTGATATTGAATATTTCTGCAACCTTCAAGGTCTTTATGTCAACTGCATTAAAGGCAAGGGCGGCGGCAGCGACCTGAGCTGAGTTAAGGATACCGGTTCCTGCCCAGGCTCCGAATTGAACAGCACTCATGTTCGCCATGTGACCGATGGTGGGAAAGACAAACATGCAGATAATACCAAAAGAAAGAATTGTCCCAATGGTATATGCCATCTCGGCACTCTTTGCTTTTACAACCGGGGCAACTGCCACGGTTGCGGAAACACCGCAAACACCCATCCCGGCTGCCAGAACCCCTGTCATTGATTTTGGTTGTTTGAACATATTGCCCATCCAGAGAACAAAGAAAACAGTGCCGAGGACAAAAAAACCAACCAGAAAAACGCTGTAAACCCCCAGCTTGGCAAGTTCAGCAAAGCTGTATCTTGCCCCCAGCATGATAACTCCCATCTTTAAAACAAAACGGGCACATTTAACTCCGGAATCTGCAAACTTGGGGATGCCGTAGGTATTGGTAAGTAATACTCCAATTAGCAGCCCTAGGACAATATAGTTGAGATTGAGGACTTTGTAAATTTTGAAACCAAGTACCGGTTGCAGAGCTTCACTCATTATTTTGACCATAGGTTCCGCGTACCAGCGAACCAGCATGGCAAAGAGCAAAAGAAGAAGGATGCCAGCCAGTGGCTGGAGAAAAAAACGGTCAAGCAATGTGTCGCCCGGTTTACGCACGGAGTTGATCACTGCCCCTACTAAACCTATACCTCCGGCAATAAGACATATCATTACCTGGAGGTCGGCGGCTCTGGCCGTCTGTAGGTATTTCATAAGCGGCATAAGTATACCGCTGTTTGCTATTAAAGCATATATTACCATCAGAGTGCTGATAATAAACAACGGTCTGGTATCTTGTACTGCGGTCATAACAATGTCTCCTTTTTGACTACCTGAGAGTGGCTTTCATAATTATTTAAGGTTGCTGTTAACTAAGTTTAAATGGATGGTGATAGTAAAAAAGTTTTCCGATTAGTAATTATTACCTCCCTGGCTGTTTGATGATAAAGTTTTTTTCTGTGCAAATTTTTTTCCGTAATATCCACCAACAATATTTAGGAGGGAGTAAAAAAGCCACAACCCTGCTCCGCTGGCAATAATGCAGACAAGAAACTGGAAAAAGGTTATATGCTCAGTGGTGAGGATGAATTCCATGACAGGCATCATAACTTCTGTTTTTGCCGCAAGTATCAGAAGAATAATTATGGCAGATAAAATAATCAGTACAGCTATCCTGTTTGTCTGGTTCATCGTTGGCACCCTAGTGTAGTTTAGGAGGTGAAATGTTCTACGGTTGGTACGCTCATAGCAAATGGGGTTCCAAGGGTGAAATTTGATGAGATTATAATCGTGATGTTGCGATAAGGGCTTATAATTTTTAGTGAAAATAAGAAGTTTTCTTTGTGGCCAGGTTGTTTAAAATAGCAGTGATTATGAATTGGGTGCATCCTTGAGTTAGCGGCTATTTATCAGTTTCAAGGCAATACTGGACATTCGCGCTATGCGTCCGCAAGTACACAGTGAGTGCTTGCGGACGCACCCGCTTAGTGTCCTATTTGGATAATTATTTTTTATTTGTTTTTACATGAAAATTTAATGTGATCATGACTGGTTCAGATAAAGATACCGTGCCCGGTAAGGGCGTTTTAATAGGGTTGCAGGCAAAATTTCTCGTCGGGTTAGCGGCTATATTCTTGTGTTTTTGTGTTTTGGCGACATTTCTTGTTTACATGCATGAAAAGAAAGCATTGGCAACAGAAGTCTTTCAGAAAACAGAGCTGATAATGGCGGCCGTGGAATCAAACCGCAGCTATGTCAGGGATATATTACGCCCCAGGATGTATGAGGTGTTTGGTGAGGAAACATTTGTCCTTGAAGCTATGTCCACCTCTTATATCAGTAGAGTGGTAATGGATATTTTTCAGGAAGAACATTCTACCTTTGATTATCGTCGGGTTGCGATCAATGCCCGTAATCCTGAATTTGAAGCCAATGAAATGGAGAGGGAAAAGATAAAATACTTCTCTGAACATCCCGACGCCAGCGATTGGCAGGGTATTGTCAAATCAGCAGGAGAACATGTCTACATGCGGTATCGCCCGATTCGTCTTACGAATTCATGTCTGCGTTGTCATGGTACCCCTGGTGATGCTCCCGCTGCCGTAATTGAGCTTTATGGTGATGAGTTGGGGTTTAACCGCCATCCTGCTATGGTCAGCGGAGTGATCTCTGTCGGGGTTCCGGTCAAGATTGGTCTGTTTCCCATAATGGGAGTAGCCTGGAAGGTTTTTGGCATAACTTTTGTTTCTGTATTTTTTCTTTATGCGATTGTCTGGTTCTTCTTTAACCGGCTGGTTATTTCTGATTTGCGTGGTTTGCTGGAAATATTTCGTGAAAATCTTCGTGATGAACATGGGGTGCGTCTTTATGAACAGGCACGAGGTAAAGATGAGGTCGGTGATTTGACGGCAGCAGTGCAAACGGTGGCCATTCATTTGCAGAAAACCAGAACGCAGTTAGAAGATTATGCCAAGAATCTGGAAAAAAAAGTTGCAGAACGAACCACAGCTCTACAGCATTCAGAAAAAAATCTCCGCAACCAGGTTGTCAGCCGCGGCCGGGAACTGCGGGTCTTAAACACCATCAGCGAGATGATGACCAGGTCTGTTCATCTATCTGATATTCTTCCCAAGGTTCTGGATCAGGCATTACGGGTCATACCTGCCACAGGGGCGGGAATATATCTTCTTGACCGACGACCGGGGATGCTTGCTCTTCGCTGTAGTTACCAGGCAGATACTCTGCCAGAGAGGATTTCCTTTGATACTATGGCATGCCTGCCTTATCTTGATGGGCAAATAATGGATTTTGAGAGATTTGTCGAGGAAGTAGCGGGCTATAGTGCTGAGATTCCTGAAAATAAAACAGCTTTGACCGATAACCTTAATATTCCTTTATGCTGTCGTGGTCAAGTTTTGGGAATAATGACTTTCCCGGGCTGGAGCCTTAAGGAAATGGATCCGCAACTCCAGGAACTGTTATTTTCCATCGGTCATCAGGTCGGAATTACCATCGAGAGTCTGCAAAATATTACCCGGCTTGTGGATAATAAAGAATTGTTGCAGTCGGTTTTTGACAGCATAACCGATGTGGTTATGCTTCTTGATGGTCAGTATAGAATAAAGATGGTTAACAGAGCCTTTCTTGATCGCCATGACCTGGAATTGGGGCAGGTGCTTAATCGGCAGTTTTTTTGTCTGGAACTAAAAAGGCCATGCCCGTTTAACTCCTGCACGACTCCCCTTTCCGGCCTTCCTGCTGTTCCAGTTGTAGAACAGGTGCATGGCGGGGACGGCTGTATTTATGATGTAAGTTTTTATCCTGTTAATTCCGGGTTGGAAAAAAACAATAATGTTGTCTGTCTTGTCAAGGATGTAACTGAAAAAAAAGAAGCTGAACGCCGCATTCATCAGGCTGAAAAACTTGTTTCTCTTGGCAAGCTGGCAGCAGGGGTTGCCCATGAGATTAATAATCCTCTTGGCATTATTCTCTGTTATACGGATATTCTTGAGCAGGATAATACCAGCCTTGACGGGCAGGCAAGAGACGATATCAGGGTGATTGAAAAACACGCCCGTTCATGTCAGCGGATAGTAAATGATCTTTTGAACTTTGCCCGCAGTCAGAAAACAGATAAAAGATCAGGTTCGCTCAATCATGCCATTAGAGAAGTGATTGACCTGGTCAGTCAGCAGTTTGTGAAAAAGAAAATAGAGATATGCCTGAACCTTGACGAATCCCTGCCTGATATTTTGTTTGATATTAATAAGATTAAACAGGTTTTTCTTAATTTGTTTATGAATAGTGTCCATGCCATTGGTGAGTCTGGGGCAATTACTGTCTCTACTTTTCATGATGATGGGGACGAAGTTGTCAGGGTTGTCTTTGAAGATAGCGGCACTGGAATACCTGATGAGCTGGAGGGAAAGATTTTTGATCCATTTTTTTCAACCAAATCCTCTACCGAAGGTACAGGGTTGGGGCTGTCTGTGAGCTATGGAATTATCCGTGATCATGATGGAGATATTCGGGTGGAATCAGAAGTTGGTTCGTGGACAAGATTTATAATAACCATACCGTGCTAACTGTAAATCAGGGCAAGTTATATGTCTAAATTATTTTTTTACATCCCTTGGTCAGGAAAAAGGAAAAGAGGGTAAAATGGCAGGAAAAGGCCTGGAAAAACTAATTCTTCTTGTTGATGATCAAGTTGATCTGCTTCGTGGTTTGCAACGAATCATCAGTCGTGAATTTTCGGATGTGGGCGTTGTTACCACTGTTGATCCCGAAGAGGCTCTTGAGATTGTCAGCTCAAAATTTGTTTCTCTGGTTCTTCTTGATATTCAAATGCCAGAAATGAGCGGCTTTGAACTGTTGAGCAGGATGCAGGTAGCTGACAGGCAGATAACTGTTATTATGATGACCGGATATGGCAGCATTGAAACTGCAGTTGAGGCTATCAGGTCAGGAGCTTATGATTTTGTTACCAAACCGTTTGACAATGTCAGTATGTTTCGTGTGTTGCGTAAAGGACTTGAGCATAACCGTTTGCTCAGGGAAAATGTAAATTTGAAAAGACGGGTGATTGAGCAGGACTCTTTTGCAGATTTTATAGGTGATTCAAGATGTATGCAGAGGTTATATCACGGAATCAATACCGCTGCCAAAACTGATTATACGGTGTTGATAAGAGGAGGCTCAGGAACAGGCAAGGAACTTGTCGCCAAGGCCTTGCACAGCCTTGGCAAGCGGAGAGACAAACCACTTGTCATGGTGAACTGTCCGGCTATTCCGGAGCATCTTATTGAGAGTGAACTGTTTGGCCATGTTCGTGGTGCTTTCACCGGTGCCGATCAGTTTCATAAAGGTTTATTTGCCGAGGCAGATGGCGGAACCATATGTCTTGATGAAATTGGTGACATCCCTCTTGCTGTCCAGGCTAAACTGTTAAGGGTTCTCCAAGAGCATGAAGTTAAGCCGGTTGGCAGCAATGCAACCCGTTATGTTGATGTAAGGATTATCGGCTCAACCAATCGAAATCTGGAGCAGCTGATCAAAGAGGGGGCTTTCAGGGAGGATCTGTTTTTTAGGCTTAATGTTGTTTCTCTGCACACACCCTCTCTTAATGAAATAAGAGAAGATATTCCTCTTTTAATTAATTATTTCAGCAGAAAGGTTTGTGAAGAACTTGAACTGCCATGGAAACAGTTTTCTATGGCGGCGGTGGAAGAATTAAGCACTCGTTCATGGCCGGGAAATGTCCGTGAATTGCAGAATGTTATTCGGAGTGCAATCCTGTTTTGCCCCCATGAAATCATTCCTGTTCGCTATGTTTGTAGTAATGATGCATCTAATATAAGTGATAAACAGCAGCAGATTATCGATTCTGAGCTTGAACCGTACAAGGATGCCAAGGATAAAACTATAGCATCTTTTACCCTTGAGTATGTGGATGAGTTGCTACGAAAAGCCAACGGTAATGTATCCAGAGCTGCCGAAATGTCGGGTTTAAGCAGAGGTGCTTTACAGAAGATAATGAGGCGCCATGATATTAAGTCGGAGGATTTTAGAAAGTAATCTCTCATATGGTTGTTGTGGTTGATCAGGTTCCTGTCCCGGCAATAAGGAACGGGAGCGGTGCAACCGGCTGTTGACATAAGCGGACTGTTTAATGTAGAGTTGTGGGTTTTGAGTTTTGGTTTTTCGGTTTTGAATTTCTGCTTTTTTATATGGAGAAAAAATATGAAAGAAAAATTTGAAGATATCTTTAGTAAAGAAGCCTTGTTGGAAATTTTCCCGACCAGTCGGTCAAATGATTTTTTTGAGGCTTTACTCGGTGATGCCAACGATGGCTCTTATGACATTCGACTCAAATATGATGGCTATGACGGTAAAAGAAATGCTCTTGATTTTTGTCTGGAACTTGTCGAGCGGCCAGGGTGTTGTCTCGCCTGTAACCTGACTCTAGGGCTGCCGGGGGTATTTTCCAGGCATCCGGTTATAAATATCAAAGGGCTGGTTGCTGATATTGAGAAAAAAATAGATGGTATCGCCAAGTGTGGCGACTGGAAACTGGGTGGTACAGTCCAGAAAGAAAAATCTCTTCACTGTATACCCTTAGAGATAAAATTGGCCTGAAATGCTCTGTATGTGCAAATGTCGTGAGCTGCGAGTCCTTGCCCTGGTACCACCGCTCTGCGGTGGTACCAGTACCCTGTCCCATAAGTTTTGACTGATTTTCTGGCAATTAAAAGTTTTTTTTG
>CAZEMY010000083.1:1324-8962 GCA_964513405.1 uncultured Desulfobulbaceae bacterium | reverse complement strand
TTCAACTTCGCGCCGGGAGGCAAGGTTAAGGGAAACACCACCAAGATCAGTCTTATGGATAATATTTGCAGAAACTATCTTCATAGCAACCGGAAAACCAATGAACCTGGCAGCTTCAACTGCATCTTCAACAGTGGTGGCAAGTTGTCCCGGTTGAACATGAAACCCGTATGCCTTGAGGATATCCTTGGCCTTCACATCGTTTAAGTATAAGTTACCGGTTCGCTGCCTACGATGAATAACCCTCTCCACCCTCCGACGATTCACAGGGAAACGGGTAACGAGACGGGGGGGGCGACGCTTCCAGACACCATACTGATACATGGCCTTAAGAGCAGCAACAGCCCGCTCAGGAGACGAATAACAGGGGATACAGGCACTTGCCAAACCTTCCTGTTCAGAAAAAATTTCCCCGCCACCCATAAAAGATGCCAGCACAGGCTTGGAACCGTCCAACCCATTGCCGATGGCAGTAACCATCCCGGCAGGGTCGGTTATCAACCGGGGAGCGAAGACCAGAAGAATGGAGTCCACCAGCGGGTCCTGCTGAGCATCCTTAACTGCCCGCACATAACTATCGGCATCAACATTTAACAGGACGACAACCGGGTTGCCGGCAAAAGAACCTGCCGCCTGCCCCGCTTTTGAAACAACTTCTTTTCCTCCCCCCGACCTTGCCACCTGCAAGCCGGCTCCTTCAACCGCATCAGCAGCCAAAGTCCCAAGGCCGCCGGCATTGGTAATAATAAGAACCCTCTCCCCCGTGGGAACAGGCTGCATGGAAAGAGCGGCTGCATAATCAAAAAGAGCCTCAAATGAATCTGCCCGGCAAACACCAGCTCTCTTAAAAGCTGCTCCATAGGCGGTCTCCTCCCCTGCCAGGCCACCAGTATGACTGGCAGCCGCCTTTTTCCCTGCACCGGTGACTCCGGCTTTAAGGATAATCACCGGTTTTACCCGACTGGCCTCTTCTGCCACCTTTATAAAGGTGTCGCCGGAGCAAATATCCTCAAGGTAACCGACAATTACCTTTGTTTCAGGGTCTTCACTTAAAAAACGAAGGAGATCTATTTCGCTGATATCAACCTTGCTGCCGATGGAAACAAGGTTTGCCAACCCCAGGTGCCGTTTGCCGGCCATATCCAGCATGGTCATGCACAAGGCCCCGGACTGGGAAAAAAAAGAAACCCCTCCCGACAGCGGCAACTCACCAATAGAAGATCCGTTAAAATTATTTGCAACATTGATCAATCCCAAACTGCCGGGGCCGAGCAGGCGAATTCCACCACGACGACATATCTCATACAACTCCCCCTCAATCTCGGCTCCTTCTTTTCCCTGCCCCATGAAACCATTGCTTATTACAATAACTGCACCGGCTCCTCTGGCAACCGCATCACGGGCAGCCTCAAGAACGAAAGCCTGCGGCGTCGCAATAATAACCAGCTCAACCCGGCCCGGATAATCATGCAGAGAAGGGTATACCGGCAAGTCTATCATGGTTTCGGCAGTGGTGCTTATTGGTATTATCTTCCCCTGATAACCGCCGTTTACCAGATTAGCGAGAATAGAACGACCCTCTTTTTCTCCGCTTAAAGAAGCACCAATAACTGCTACCGATTTGGGTGAAAATAATTTTTCCAGCATCGAGACCTTACCTTATGGTTATAATTCACCGACAATACGAAATTATTATGCAGACCGTAGAGACGAGGCATGCCTTGTCTCTACCCGTCTCTACCCGTCAATAACAGGATGATAAAGGGTAAAACCAGCCCCCTCGATAACCTTGCGGACAAAGCTGATATTCATACTGCAAATCCGCAAATACACCATTGCCGGCCTCCCCCCGCTTTTTTCCTTTCTAATCAGACGGGTAAATAATATTTTATTTTCCGCCAGGGTTTCAACAAGGCTGCTGAGCATCAGCTTTTCTCCGTTATCCTCAATGCAGACAAGGGCCGAACCTTTCTCCCCGAGACCAAAGAGACGGCGGTAGCCCGCCATCATATCTTTCAGAGAAAAAATCCCCACAACCCTGCCCTGCAGGTCAACCACCGGCAAAGTCCCAAACCCCCTGCTTTCAAAAAGCAATAAAGCTGCATCAATCGTTGAGTCCGGTCTTATCACGGTGGCATCCCTGCTCATTACATTTTCAACAGGAGTACTGCTCAACAAATCCAAGCCAGCTTTCTTATTTCCATCAGACATGATGGACGATGGCCAGGCAGAACGAAGATCACGATCGGTTACAATCCCGACAATAACACCATCACTATCAACAATTGGCAGATGGCGAAACGAATTTTCCCCCAAAATCATGGTGGCAGCAATAATCGTTATATCAGAAGTAGCAGTAACAGGGTTAACAGTCATGTAGTCTTGTATAAACATTATCCTCGGGCCCATATTCTTTTATTTTTCATTTAAAGGCTCAGCACCCAAGCCTCTAAGATAAGATTCTACGCACTTACCAAGTATTCCAGAATGATACCCACCCTCAAGAATACTGACTAATCTTCCCGAACAAAACAACCTGCTCCAATCGGCAATTCTTCTGCCCGCTGCATAGTATCCGTCAACAGAATAACGCAAGCCGGACATATCATCAAGCAGGTGTCCGTCAAAACCTGCTCCTATGATTATCCCATCTGGTTTAAAGCTGTCTAAGAGTTTTTTTACATCCCCGTCCATGGCCTGTAAAAATCGTTCATCACCGGAACCGGGCGGTAAAGGAATATTTAAAATCGTCCCTTTGCCGGCACCGCTTCCCAATTCATTTTCCCAACCTGTACCGGGGTAACTGAAACTTGGATGTTCATGGATGGAAATATAAAGCAGATCAGGGTCTTCTTCACACGCAGTCTGGATTCCATTACCGTGATGAGCGTCAAAGTCAAAGATACAAAGACGAGTACGCCCATAAACTCTCTGCCAGTAACGAGCAGCAATCACGCAATTATTAAAAAAACAAAATCCGTAGGGACGGGTTGGTTCCGCATGATGACCAGGCGGCCTGACGGCACAAAAAACTACTTCCTCCGGCTGTTCTTCAATTAGATCAACCCCGCTTAGGCCTGCACCTGCCGATACCTGAGCCACTAAATAGGATTCATAACTTATCTGATTATCGGGATGATCAATATAAGTCTGCCCGGCAAGAGCTGCCTCTTCAAAACGAAAAAGCCACTCTTCCGGATGAAATGCTATCAACTCGGTACGGGTTGCCGCCCGTGGTTTGATTATTTTTATCTGCCCGGCGAGCTGTCCCGCTGACAAGATTGCAATAATTTCTTCCAAGCGGGCATAGGTTTCTGGATGTTCACCACCTCCGGTATCATGGAGCTGATAAGAAGAATCTGTAACAACTACGATTTCTTGTTTTTTCCCCATGCTCCTCCCGACAACAGGTATATTTTTTATGCTTTTTCCAGTATACAGACCTCGTAAAAAAAAACATAAAAAAGGTTCACTTCCTGGACACTTTTTCCGGATTTCCGTGAATGTTTGAACTCAGCGGAAAAATGAAATATGTGGCAAGGAGCTTGGAATTAGCACTTACCTTTTTGCGAGACGGAAATTACCCAAACCCCGAACCTCATTTTTTCCGCTGAAGTGATTTGTTGGACAGCTGGTATTTTTACACAGCCATTTACTGACCTTTGACGGTGACAGTTGGCGTGTGAAAAACTCATTGATAAGCCACTGACGACGGGAGGGCAGCTCTACAGAACACAAAACACTCATGGAAATCCATTTTCCTGCATCAGTGCATCAGTAGATATAACCAAAAACTGACCTTCCTTTAACCAATCCCTAACAATCCTTATGTATAAAACTACTATCTTGACAATATGCCAACCCATTGTCAGGTGAGAATGGAAAACCAGCGATCCATGAAAAGATACGGACAGCCGGTCTGTAACCATGGTTCAACCACAACCACCCACAAAGGGAAATAAAAATGCGAGACAAAGGTTTTAATAAATACAATCTACAAAAAATATTTTCAGGCAGATTAAAGAAAAGTCTCATAGGCTTAGCTGTTATTACCGCGATGACCGCAACAACTGTTTATGGAAAAAATTCGCCCACTCAACATTTTAACAGGGTCTCCACTTTTCCGGTTTACTTAAACAGTGATGTTGCCAACGAAACTGTGGCAGAAATTGTGGCAGCAGCTAACAAAGGCAACACCCTGGTCTATACCGATGGGAAAATGAAAGGAATTGGCTTTGTGGACATAACCGATATTACAGCACCAGCAGCAGCGGGTTTTGTGGATGTGGGCGGTGAACCAACCTCGGTGGCAGTTTTTGGCAACTATATCCTGGCAGCTGTCAATACTTCTTCAGACTATATAAACACCAGCGGCAATCTGGTGGTGATTGACTATAAACGCAAATCCATTATCAAAACTATTGCCTTGAATGGTCAGCCGGATTCCATAGCGGTTTCGCCGGATGGACGGTATGCGGCAGTTGCAATTGAGAATGAGAGAGATGAAGACTTGGGCGACGGAGTACCACCCCAGGCACCGGCAGGTTTTCTATCAATTATTGACCTTGATGGCAAACCGTCCAACTGGAATGTCCGTAATGTGGTCTTAACTGGTCTATCACCCCTGTATGGTGCTGACCCCGAACCTGAATCCGTTGATATTAACCAGGACAATATTGCGGTGGTTACTCTCCAAGAAAACAATCATATTGTTCTGGTTGATTTGAGAAATGGAAGCATAGTCAAACATTTCAGTGCCGGCCAGGTAACCTTAAACAGTGTAGATGCCACCAAAGACAAACAAATAATTTTAAACGAAACATTAAAAGATGTTTTGCACGAACCGGACGGAGTGAGCTGGATGGGCAACAAGCAGTTTGCCACCGCCAATGAGGGCGACCTCGATGGCGGCAGTCGCGGTTTTACCATTTTTAATTCCGATGGCAGTATAGCATACGAATCAAAAGAAACCGTTGAACATATAATCACAGCCCACGGTCATTTCCCGGACAAACGGGCCGGGAAAAAAGGTAACGAGCCGGAAAATGTAGAATATGGTGTTTTTGGCGATAATAAAAAAAAGAAACAAAATGAAAAAATAAAAAGATACCTGTTTGTTGGTTCTGAACGATCCAGTATAATATTGGCTTACAGAATCACAGACGACGCTGAACCAGAATTTATCCAGGCATTGCCATCTCCGGTAAAACCGGAAGGGTTACTGGCAATTCCTGAGAGGAATTTATTTGTAGTTGCCGGTGAAGAAGATGCCCGTGACGACAAGATCCGCTCGTCTCTTAGTATTTATAGTCTCCAGCATGGAGCCCCCAGCTACCCTGACATAATGTCCGAACAAAAAAACAATGTACCTATCGGTTGGGGAGCATTGTCTGGATTAACCATGGATCCTGAAAACAAGAACATAGTCTACACTATTCAGGACAGTTTTTATGTTTCGAGCCGCATCTTCAAACTCGATATTTCCCAAACTCCTGCGATAATTAGCGATGAAATAATCCTCAAAGACAGTAATGATATTCTCAGCAATATCAGTCCTGATCTTGTCAAAAAAGATAGTGGCAAGACCGTTAATTTAGACCCTGAAGGAATCACAGTTGCAGCCGATGGCGGTTTCTGGATTGCTTCTGAGGGTAAAGGAAGTATCGGTGATGAAAAAAAACCGTTTGTATCTGCAAATCTATTGTTGCGTACCTCCCCGGAAGGAGTTATTGAAAAAGTGGTTACCCTGCCGGATTCAGTAAATAGCCGCCAGGTTCGCTTTGGATTTGAGGGTTGCACCATGGTTTTGGATGGTGATACCGAGCTGATATATGTCGTCTTTCAACGCCCGTTGCAAGGAGATATTGCCAACCATGTCCGCATAGGTCAGTATAACAGCAGCACCGGCAAGTGGGCTTTTTTCTATTATCCACTTGATAATGTAGAGTCTGACAACGGTGGCTGGGTAGGTCTTTCCGGAATCACCGCCCTTGCTGACAACAAGTTTCTGGTAATCGAACGTGATAATCAGAGTGGTCTGGATGCAGCAGTAAAAAGGATATATAAATTTTCCGGCAAAGGTCTTACTCCTCTGGCAGACAATGGCAGCAATAACATTGCCTATCCGCTTGTAAGCAAAACACTGGTAGATGATCTTATGGATGACCTCACTGCCACTGGTGGCCTGGTTCTGGAAAAAATTGAGGGCATTACCGTTACCCCTGATGGTACTGTGCTGATAGTAAATGACAACGATGGCGTTGATGATTCAAATGGAGAAACCCGGTTTATGCGTTTAAAAGGTATGCTGTAGGCTGGTGTTGTTTCTTTACCCGTTGCACAGGTGCGGTGCAACGAGTAAAATGCCAGTGTAAATTGCTCCTCAACATTAACTGTTCTGTATTCAGGTTACAGCCCTACAGGGGGGGAGCATCACCTGTTACCACTAACAAAACCGACATCATCAGGTAAAGACTACAGTGTTCACCCATTTTCTTTTTTTCTTAGGCAATAGCGGCAAGCTGATTTTGCGGAGCTTAACCAGGAAGACGAGTAATCAGCCGCTCACCCTGAGACAAGCTGGAGTCTTCCTGATCTTTATTCCCCTGTTGCTTGCCATCCAGCTCATCCACTGGTTTGCTTTTCTTCTGGATGAAATCTTTTTTCGAGATTATCGCAGGGTAAATATCAGTAAACCGGTTTTTATAATTTCAATACCCCGTTCCGGCACCACATTTCTCCACAGAACCATGACTGCTGACAATCGCTTTACAACCACGCAGACTTGGGAATGTCTGCTTGCCCCTTCTATCACGGAACGAAAAGTTTATCTTTTCATGGGTAAACTTGATACCAAAACAGGAGCGGTTGTATCGGGTTTTTTTAAGGATATAAGCAAAAGAATTTACAAAAATTTTGATGATATTCACGCAGTCAGGCTTAATAGCCCGGAAGAGGATTATTTGACTCTTTTGCCTATTCTATCCTCTTTTGCCCTGACCATGCCTTTTCCCATGGTTGATTTTTTCTGGGATCTGGGCAAGTTTGAGCAAAAAGTTTCAGCGGAAAAGAAAAAAAATATTCTTGGTTTTTACAAAAAAATGCTCCAGAAACATCTGTATGTTCATGGACAGGATAAAATAATTTTAAGTAAAAATGCTTCCTTTTCTTCTCTGGTGCCTTCCCTGCTTCTTACTTTCCCTGACTGCAGAATTATCTGCCCCACCAGAACCGTGAGCCAGGCTTTCCGCTCCCAGCTAAGCTCTGTTGCCGGGGCAATTGATTTTTTTGGCAACAAGCACCTGGCTCCACTGATAAAAGATAAATTTCTGGATATTTTTATATATTACTGCCAAATCTTAGAGAAGACCCTCAAAAAAGCAGATAATAACCGCTATATTGTTGTATCAATGAGTGATATGCAAACAAATCTCTCAGATACCGTTAATAACATATACCGTCATTTTTCCATGGATATGGATTCAAAAACAGATAAAGAAATTAGCCTCTTGGACAAGAAAGCCAGAGACTATGTATCAGGCCATAGATATGACCTGGAAATGTTCAAGACAAGTAATTCAGAAATAGAAAAAAATTTTCAGGATGTACTCAAAGAAGGATGGTTTTCATCATAACATC
>CAZEMY010000083.1:0-1314 GCA_964513405.1 uncultured Desulfobulbaceae bacterium | reverse complement strand
TATACAATTGCTGTATTCTGCCAAAAAATTACGGTACCTTCTAACCATGCAACCAATATCTGTCCAAAAAATAAATTCCCTTCGGGTGGCAATAATTTCCGATGCCATGCCCCAACGAAACGGTGTCGGTTCATACTACGCCGATCTTGCCGAACATTTTAAAGAACATGTTAGCCAGGTTGAGCTGATTTGCCCTCGCAAAAACGGACAGACAAACTACAGCAGAGTCAAATTTTCCATGCCCGGTGATGCCACTCAGACAATATTTTTTCCCCGTTTTGGTCATATATCCAGCCGTCTTGAAAAACTAAAACCCCAAGTTATAATTGTTCCTACCCCCGGCCCATTCGGGCTGGCCGGCTTTTACTGGTCAAAACGCATAAAGGCTGCCATGGTTTCAGGATTCCATACCGATTACCATCAGCTAAGCGATATGTATTTCAACAGGATTGCTGCTTTTCTCGGTGAAAAATATCTCAAATACAGCCAGAAACTTCTTTTCCATTACAGTGCTGCCGTCCTTGCCACCTCCGAGGATCTGGTTTCCCTTGCCGGCAAACTGGGAGGAAAGAATGTTGAACATATAGGGACAATGCTGCCCATAAAATACCTCGCCACTCCCCCAGCTGAGCCTGCCCATGTTATTGAAAAAATTATCTTTGTCGGGCGACTCGCTCCCGAAAAAAATATTCAAAAAATACTTGATGCTGCCGACCAGCTCTCTCATATATCTTTTACCATTGCCGGAGACGGTCCCCTTAAAAAACAGGTTGAAGACCAGGCTGAAAAAGCACCCAACCTTAAATATGTGGGCTGGCAGAGCAGAGATGCTCTGCTTTCCTTGTTGGATGAACAGGATATGCTGGTTCTCCCGTCCAGGGTGGAATCATTTGGAACAGTTGCCCTTGAAGCTATGTCCAGAGCGAAAAATGTTCTTGTATCTCCCCATTGCGGCCTGCTCAACTGGCCTGACTTAAAAAACAGTGTATGGGTAATGGAGGAAGGAGAATCCCTTGCCGCCGCAATAAAAAGAACAATCTCCCTGCCCCCGGAGCTGCACAAACAAAAAGCTATCTCTGCCCGTAAGGCTGCAATAGCACTTAATCAGTTTAGCCTTGATCATTGGCTATCCGTTTTATCTAAAAATATACCCGATAGGGGCTGATTGTGGCCACCAACCGACCTGTAAATTTTATTTTTTCTTTCCATGATCTCTGCCCGCAAACCATACCCATGGCCATGGCGGTGCTGGCCATGCTGAAGGATCACGGAAAAAAAGAAATTACCCTTTTGCTTATTCCAGGGCTTTTTAAG
>CAZEMY010000082.1:0-8983 GCA_964513405.1 uncultured Desulfobulbaceae bacterium | reverse complement strand
TCGTAGCCAGCTATTTGATCCTTAATGATCTTACTGATTTCTTCGGCTTTGATCTGCATTTGACTATTCTCTCCCCTTAATAACTTCTTTTAATCCATGGAGTTGTGCCTTAATACTCCCATCGAGAACCAGGTCACCAACCTTGGCGACAATCCCACCAATAATAGAAGGGTCAACACTGGTTTCAAGCATCACAGTTTTACCAGTGATTCTCTCCAGAGTTTCCCGCACTTTCCCTTTTAATTCCTCATCAAGCTCAACAGCTGATACTACTGACCCATGACATATGTTTTCCTCTTCATCAGCCATTGCCTTTATCTGGGTCGCAATCTCCGGCAGAATATCTGCTCTTTTCTTCTCTACAAGAAGAGTCAAAAAGCGGAGCAAGATTGAATCACCACCTGCCGATTCCCCAATCTTTGTCATGACGATCTGCCTTACTTCCAAAGGATACAGTGGATTAACAATTGCATCCAAAATGGCATCTTCATGGTAAAGCTCTGCTATCGCAGCCAGAGATTCGCTGTATTTTTTGCTTTCCCCATTTTCCTTTCCAAGAGAAAACAGAGCCTTGGCATACCTTCGTGCTAAAATGGTCTCTTTCACTGTGTCGCACCCACTCGCTCAAGATACTGTTCAGTTATCGCCACCTGATCCTCAACGGTCAGGTTTTTGACGAGCAACTCCTCAGCCATAGCGGCTGCCTGTTCGGCAACCTCATCCCGCAATTCCCTTTTGGCAGCAGCAAGCCCTGCCTGCACAGTTGCCTCCGCCTGCCTTTTAATATCCTCAGCGGCCTCTTGAGCCTCCTTAAGGATACGAACTTTTTCAGTTTCGGCAAGAACTAATGCTTTTTCAACGATAACATCCATTTCTTTTTCCATTCCAGCCAGTCTTACCTCAAACTCTTTATAAGACCGCTCAGCCCCATCGCGCTTATCCTGCAAATCTTCCAACTCTTCCTTAATACCCTGCTTCCTGCCGGATAATCCAGAGGTAATAGGCTTACCAAGAAAATAAACAAGAATAAAAGCCAGCGCTGCAAAGTTCATCGTATGCCAGAGAAGATTAAGCAACTTCTGCTTAGTCAGCATAGGGGCGGCGTAATCGCCACCAGCAAAAGAAGACTGGGCAAAACACAGCACAAGCACCACCAGCAAAACCGGCACATAGATTTTTATAACCCTTGATTTCATGCTTCCAGCCCCCTCCCAAGTATTTTTGCTGCCATATCCCGGGAAAACCCGGAAACATTATCCGCAAGTTCTTTGCGGGTCGCATCAATTTGAGCACGAAGTTCACCAAGCTGTTTCTCTTTTTGCTCATCAGCTTCCTGCCTGATTGCTGCCAGCTTTACCGAACCTGCCTCCTGTGCCTCACTCCGTGCCCCGTCAAGAGCTTTCTTCGCCTTCCTGCCTGCTTCCCGCATCTTCTTGTCAACCTCTTCCTGACGAAGACGGGCATTCTCTTCAAACTGCTCAACATCATTACTCAATGAGCCAAGTTTATCCTTCCTCTGCTTGAGAACACCCAGAACGGGTTTATACAAAACTGCATTAAGCACAACCATCAAAATGATCATATTAAAAATATGAATCACCATTGTGATGTCAATCGAAATCATAATAACTTCTCCTGGTTGCTATGGGGGTGAAGGAAAGCCCTTACCTTTTTGAGATAAAGACAATAATCAAAAATTTATAAATATTCGGGCGGGTGCGAAATCAGCGAAAAACCACGAACCCTTAAATGAATGAATGGCTATTCATATTCCGAGGAATTAAGTACTTGAAAAAGCACAGACTGTCAAACCTTTTTTCAAGATATTCCTTCCTGTATATGCAACAAAACACCCTGTTTACAGTGATAATCCCACAAATAATCCGATATTTCCGGTTTTTTTACTATTCAAAAAAAATTATGCAATTCTCCAAAAAAGCAGATGAATAATTAGAATTAATCTATCTGCCACTCCTTATACATAAGATAAGAGAACTTCAGACACAACCATCGGCAACCATCTGCAATCCCTCAGCTGTGCTGACTATCTGCCTGTATCCTAATATTTCCTCTGCCGCCTTGTGACTAAACCAGTGTGAATTTGCCATCTGCAACGCCACAAATCTGGTCATTTCCGGTTCACCCTCCTGACCAGTCACCCAGTAGTATGCCTCTAACAAACCGCCCAGCCAGTATGCAGCAGTAAGAGAGATCTTTTCCTGTACCGGTTCGATATTCATCAGGGTCAACAACTCATTTATCCATTCCCAGAGAACAACCGGCTCATCCTGACCTATAAAAAAGGCCCGACCGGCACCGGTTCCTTCACCAAAAAGGTTATCAGCGGCAAGCAGATGAGCATGGACAGCGTTATCAATATAACATATATCCACCCTGTTTTTACCGGAACCAATACATTTAAGTTTTCCTTTGCGAGCCCGGTCAAGAAGGCGGGGAATAATATGAGGATCGCCAGGTCCCCAGACAAGGTGGGGACGAATTGCAATGGTTTTCAGCCGGGAAGAGTTAGCCTTAAGGACAAGTTTTTCGGCAATAATTTTACTGGTCGCATACTTGCTGGGAACCCGGTCTGCATACGCCATGGTCTCGTCAACCCCTTCTATGCTGCACGGTGCAGCAACCACTGACGGGGTTGAAGTATAAACCAGAGCCGCTACGGTATTGCGGACACAACTCTTTAAGACTACGGTGGTACCGCCCACATTTATATCTAAAAAATCCTGCCACGCCCCATGTACGGATATCTTTGCCACCGTATGGTACACCACATCGGTTTCCCGACAGGCCATGTCCATAAACGACTGATCGGTGACATCTCCCTTTAAGCATATTGCCCCAAGTTCAGAAAGTTCAGGGTACTCAGAACGGCCAACCACAGTAACCTGATCACCTCTCTCTATAAGTGCCCGAACAATTCCGGAACCGATAAAACCTCCTCCTCCAGTAACTACGACTCTCTTCATGGTAACTCCATTTTTTTTTACTATCTTCAGAGACCTCCATCACAGCTGCCGATCCTTTTTGCAGCCCATGGAACAAGCTTCTCCCGGAATATTTTGGCATTATGTCTTATATCCACCGGAAACCCCGGATGAACCAGGAAATTATTAATATTTTCGGTAAGGTTTCGTCCACCGGCCATATTGTTCAAGTCAGCAAGCAGCTCTCCATCAGAGACCTTTCCGTTTTTTTCCACCAGAATTACAGGCAACTTATGGCCCGGTCTGCCAACACCAACCAAAGCAGAGCGGCTGACCCCCGGATGGGTATTGAAAATTCCCTCCACGCAAACAGAGTAAAGAATTTCCTTGCCGGTATCCACGAGATGAGCCTTGCGGCCACAAAACCAGAGGCGATCATTTCCGTCAATGTAACCCATATCACCCATTCTATGCCATATGTTTTTCTCTTCCCTAACTTTCGCCAGCCTGTTTTCTCTGTCATTATTATCATAAGCAGCTGTAACCACAGCACCTTTCACTATAATCTCTCCGATTTCTCCCCTTTCGGCAAATTCAACCAGCTGCCAGTCAGCAATTTCCCCGTTTACAGCTTTGATAATCCTGATAGTTATGCCTGGCAGTGATTTTCCCACACAAACCCCTTTACCAATGCAGGTAAGCGGCCAGCAATCTTTTAAAATTTCCCGGCCATTATTTGAAGCTATGGGCAAACTTTCCGTGGCTCCATATGGAGTATGGATTTCCCCGTCCTCAGCCATAATATCCCTAACCTGCTCAATCAATGCCCCGGATACCGGTGCTCCAGCCATAAGAATCTTTTTCAAATAGCCAAGATGAATCCCCTTCTCCCGGCAGTAACGGCTGACAACCATCCAGATAGCCGGCGAACCAAAAGAATAACTTACCTTCTCTGCTACAAGGGAACGAACAAACTTTTTGGGATCGACCTTTGCCGGACGGCTGGGGTTCATATCGGGAATTACCGCTTTTGCTCCAAGAGCTGTCGAGAAAAGGGCAAAAAGAGGAAAGCCGGGCTGGTCAATCTCGCCGGGACCAATTTTGTAATAATTACGGATTAATGACAGTTGAGCATTAAAGATGGAATGGGTATACTGCACCCCTTTGGGTGGGCCGGTGGAACCGGTGGTGAAAATTATCGCCGCCAGGTCATCTGCCCGGGCTATAAATGGTTCTGGAGTTACACCTTTTGCCAGTGACTTTAAGGATACCGATAGAGGGCCAAGGGAACCGCCCACACAGACCCTTGTCCGCAGGGTTTTAAAAGCACCGGGAAATATTCTTGAAAATATAATCCCTTTGGGAATGGCAAGCAGATATTCGGGTCGGGCCGAGCCAATACAACGCAGGAGGTTTCTATAACCCATGCCTGGGTCAATAAGAATAACTACTGCCCCAAGCTCAAAGAGTGAAAAGGTAAGAGCTATGAAGTCCGCAGAAGGAGTCACCATCAGCATCACTCTATCGCCCCTGCCTATGCCAAGACCATGGAGACGGGCAGAAAAATCGTCCCGTTTACCGGCAAGTTCCCCAAACGAATATTTTTTTCCACCCGTTTCAATTAGAGCTGTATCAGCAGGCTGATTCTCCGCAACTTCTCTTAAAGATCTGCCTATATTATAATCTTCCATAACAGTTGCCGATAAAAGGATAAATTATCTGTTTTGCTTCCGGCAGACAGTCCTCCAGAACATAATGGTTCCCGTTTTCAAAGTAATGGGACGCAGCCTCTGGAAAACGCTGTTGCCACTGCTGATAAAATTCACGGTTAAAACAAAAGTCCTTAGCTCCCCAGAAAATCAACATGGGTTTACTGGTAAGTCTAACAAGCCCGGCCTCCACTTTTTTAAGAGTTTGCCATGAGGGATGCTCCTCATTCATGGGAATATCCAAAACAAAGCCATTGACCGCAACCCGGTTATGCCAGTTATTGTAGGGAGCGACAAAACCAGCCGCAACCCTCTTATCCATTTTCGCAGATACTGCCATAGACACAGATGCCCGGACAAAACCGTTAAGCCCCCGCATCAATAGCGGCCCCAGAACCGGATAGCGGCAAACCGCTATTCTGAAAGGAATCCTTGGGGAAGGAAAGGCGGAGGTGTTAAGCACCACTATCCCTTTAATTTTGTCAGGATGACGACCGGCCCAGCCCATGCCGATGGCACCGCCCCAGTCGTGGATAATAAGTACACATTTTTCAATGCCAAGTTTTTCGAGAACTATTTCCAGATTATCTATATGATTTTCAAGCCTGTAAGGGTAGTCCTGCGGTTTATCCGACAACCCGCAGCCAAGATGGTCAGGGACAATACAACGGTAACTGCCCCGCAGATCAGAGACCAGATTCCGGTACAGATAAGACCAGGAGGGGTTGCCATGAACCATAACCAGGGTTTCCCCCTCCCCTTCATCAAGGCAGGAGATGGTATGGTTACCGACCATTATTTTTTTTGGTTCAAATGGATACTGGTACATTTTATGCGAAAACAAGCCGTTTACCCTTGGGAGCAGGAATTTGGTCATTGAATTCTTTTGCTGTTTCCAACCATAGCACCATTGCTGATTTTATGTTTTTAAGACTTGATTCGTGGGTTGCACCATGGGCGACACAGCCTGGAAGTTCCGGTACCTCGGCCACAAAAGATTGGTCTTCATCACTCCAGTAAATAATAATTTCATATTTATCCATCAGCCTTTAACCTCCAGATTATATTTTAAAATAATGTTTCGTACCTGGCGAACTTGATATGGTTTGGCTTTATTACCGTCTTTTTGTAAATTTATTTTTTCATCAATCCCTGCCTTTCTAAAAACATGGTGACTACCTTTTATTCTCATCTCAAAACCAAAACATTTCAACAGGTTAATTAACCCAGAAAATGAAATATTAGCATCATTGCCACCACGCAATATTTGCAAATTTATCTTTTCGTATTTCCCCATATCCCGAGCCTGAAAATTTATAGTCACCAATGCACGCCTTGTCGCTATATCCCCAAACTAACCTAACCATAACAGCACAGACAAAAAAAGAAGACCTCCAATCACCACTCAATCCCCAACATCATGGAGTTTATCCCTGAACCTATACCGAGTAATGCCCCCCGTTCTCCCGCTGACAGCCTGTTTCCCTCAATCCCCATAGCCAGGGTAATGGGAACAGACACAGAACCTATATTACCGAGATATGACAAAGTTTCAAAGTTTTTATTAAGATCAAGCCCCAGTTTGGAAAATAAAAGACTGGCGTGGACTCTCCCCACCTGGTGACAGAAAAAGCTGTGAATAGAGTCTGTACTCCAACCCAGTTCCCTTAAAAAATTATCCCAGCACCGGGCAGCTGTCTCCACACCTTTTTCAAGAAGCAGTTCCGAATCAGTGGACATCAGCACTCCCTGCTCCGCATTTTGCCCGCCCTGGCAGAGATCATTATAGTCGGTACGGGCATAACAACTACCGCCGGCAAGATAATGGCCGGAATCATGAAAATCCTTATCAGTCATTACCAAGGCAACGGCTCCGGAACCTATGGTCAGAGAGGCAAAGAGAGGTTTGATACTCTTTCTTGTCAAACTCTTATCAGAGAGCATATGGGCAAGGGTTGACTCCATTAACCCCTCAGCCGTTTCGCCTGCCACCACCAGACCGGCCTTAATCTGCCCCAGTTCAATCATATTCGCCATGGTCGTCATCCCGTTTAAAAAACCGAGACAGGCGTTTGATATATCAAATATAAGACATTCAGGTTTAAGACCAAGCCGGCGATGGACAAATGAGGCGGTGGCAGGCTCCATCATATCCCGGCTGACCGAGGTGAAAAACATAGCCCCTATGTCATCTCTGCTTATGGCTGAATTTGCCAGTGCTTTTTCACCGGCCAGGGTTGCTGCCTGGCTTGGCCGGGTACCTTTATGCCAGAAGCGGCGGTTTTTAATCCCGGACATAAGTTCAAGTCGTCCGGGGGGCAGTTTCAACCTTTCGTAAACAGGGGCAAGTTGTTGCTCAATATCATTGGAAGTTAACTCAACTGGTGGTAGTTCATAGCCAAAAGACTGGAGACAGACACGGGTATATTTCATTAAAAAGTTTTGTTATTTTGTTATTTTGTTATTTTATAATATTAATTTTTCAAAGTTTCATGGTTCCTGGATATCGTTCTTCTCTATCACACGAAACCTGGCTGCCCAGGCAACAAGCAGAGCTGCCAGCCCCAGATCATCAATAACCCCGACCACCGGCAGCCATTCCGGAATTAAATCATAAGGAGAAACAATATAGATCAGACCAGCGACAAGAATAAGTTTTACATAGGTGGGAGTCTCCTTCGCCATAAAAACTGTCCCCGCATGACGAACCATGGCTATTATTCGGGTCAGAGAATACATAACGACTTATCCAACCACCCCGGTGACAATTTCTTTATCAAAATAATTCATCCCCATGCCTGCATCCACGACAAGACATTGACCGGTAATACCCGATGAGCGGGGAGAGAGAAGAAAAGCAGCCGTGTTGGCAGCTTCCATGGTCTGAAGAGCCTGTTTTCTCAGAGTCGCTTTTTCGGCAAACAGATAAGGGTCTACATAGCCGGGAATGCCCGCGGATGCCGAGGTTTTGAGCAACCCCGGACAGACCGCATTAAACCTTATCTCCGAAAATGAGGAAAAACTTTTACTTAAAAAACAAAGAGATGACTCAAGAGCTGCCTTGACCGGAGCCATATAACCGTAGTTTTCAGCTGCCATTTTGGTACTTGAGATGGAAATGGTGACCACCGCCCCATCTTTTTCCATAAGATTCCGGAAATGGTTACTGATTGATAACAGGGAAAAACAGGAAATATCAATGGCTTGGAGAAAATCTTTTTTCAAGGTGGCATGAAAGGGTTGAAGCCCTTCAGAATAGTTGGCAAAGGCAATGGAATGGACAATACCATAGATAGAACCGTTAATATCCTCGCCGATTTCGTCCCTGACCCTGATGATGTTTTTTTCATCCTCCACATCACAGATAAACACAGGTGAATCAGGAAAAAGTTTTCGGCAGTTTGCCCGCCGCTCTTCACTACGAACTACATGAATAACTACTGCCCCAGCCTTAACCAGTACCCTGCCGATGGCACAGGCAACTGACTTTTTGTTGGCCAGACCAAAAATTACTATTTTTTTGCCTTCGAGTTGGAGAAAGTCCATTTTTTTTTCACCAGCCAATTTTCGGTTTGCGTTCCCACCATACAAGCGTGGGAACGAGAAAGGATAGAATAGGTGACTGTCGGATTACGCTAACGCTAATCCGACCTACGCATCTGTTTATTTTTCTTACCAGCCGCAGGCTGCTAACTATTCTGACTTCTGTCCTCTGTCCTCTGTCCTCTGATAAAGGCACCACAAGAGAATTCAACCTGAACAGCCAGCTTGCCGCCTACCCTGACAGCTCCTTTCATAAACCACGCCGGGCCGACTTTTTCAATAATTTCCGCCTCAATGATAATGGTGTCTCCGGGTCTCACCTCCCGCTTAAACCTTGCTCCCTGTATCCTAGCAAGCACTGGCACCCCCTGGACAGATTCACGGCCATTTTCATCTCCAAAAGACCCGGCTATCAACAACGCACCTGCCTGAAAGACAGCTTCACAGAGAATAACTCCCGGCATCAGCGGGTAATCGGGGTAATGACCTTTGAAAATATCCAGCTCAGGACTTATATATTTTTCCGCCCTGATAGAATTCTTCCCCTGCTCACATATCCGATCCAACCAGAGAAAAGGTTCACGGTGAGGTATTTTTTCTTTTATTCCATCAATATCCATCACAACACCATCCATCTATAAACCGCCGGTAATCTCAAGAACCGAACCGGTGATATAGGCGGCTTTTTCCCCGCTTAAAAATAATACTGCCTCGGCAACCTCATCGGCTCTGCCGAAACGACGCATAGGTACCATTTTTTTATACTCTTTTACCTGGGACTCGGAGAGT
>CAZEMY010000081.1:2036-8999 GCA_964513405.1 uncultured Desulfobulbaceae bacterium | reverse complement strand
CGCCGCTCTGCTCCCCGGATGATTGATTTTCGTTCTCTGCAAACAGGTAAGCTCTACAATCGGGATAAACGAGTTGGTGAGCATGGTGGCAATGATTACTGGGAATCAGGAGTGATGAAGCCGGATGTGGTACTTGCTGATCTTATTCGTATTTTTCATCCCCACCTCTTGCCGGACCATGAACTCTATTTTTACCGGAAACTGCAATGACCAGGCTCTATCTGCTCTGGCCCCTACTTGTAATCACGCTTGTCGCCGCATTTATAATAAACATTGCCAGTGGCTCGGTGACTATCCCTCCCTCTGAGGTATTAACTATTCTGCTTGGTCAGCAGCCGCTTAGGGCAAGTTGGGAAAGCATCATCATGGTTTTTCGTCTTCCCAAGGCGATTGCTGCCCTTTGTGCAGGTGCTGCCCTTGCCTTAAGCGGTCTGATGATGCAGACCCTGTTTCGTAATCCCCTTGCTGGGCCGTCGGTGTTGGGGATCAGTTCCGGTGCCAGCCTAGGGGTTGCTCTTGTTGTACTTGGCGGCTCGATGAGCGGCCGCGGGGCAAGTCTGATTGAGGGGTTGGGTTTGGGCGGTAATGTCCTGCTTGTGACGGCTTCTGCCCTGGGGGCTTTGCTGGTTTTATCAGCGATTTTAATTGCCGCCCGCTGGGTTGATAATGTCATGACTCTTTTGATTGTCGGTATTCTGGGGGGGATGGCTCTTGGGGCTGTGGTCAGCGTTTTGATTCATTTCAGCAGGCCGGAGATTGTTCAGGCATATCTGTCCTGGACCTTTGGCAGTTTCGGTAATATCACCTGGGATGAGATGTGGATATTTCTGCCGGTGCTGCTTATCACCTGTTCCCTTGCCATGTTGATTGGTAAACCGCTAAACGGTCTTCTCCTTGGGGAAAACTATGCTATGAGCATGGGGCTTAATTATCTGCCCATCAGAATTTTGGTAATAAGTATTACTGCGGTTCTGGTGGGATGTGTAACCGCATATTGCGGGCCGGTGGCATTTATAGGCATAGCCGTACCTCATCTGGCAAGAGCAGTAACCGGCACCTCTGATCACCGGATACTGCTGCCGGTTACCGCGGTTCTTGGTGGCATAACAGCCCTTGTTGCTGACATTATTGCCCAGATGCCGGGACATGCTTCTGTCTTGCCGCTTAATGCGGTTACGGCTCTCATTGGCAGCCCGGTGATTATATGGTTTATCCTCAGCCGTCAGAAAAAGATTTTTGTGTGATAGGAGTGGCAGGGTAGGAGGATTTAGAATTATAAATTTGTAAATGTTCGGATATCACCCCACGGAGTCTACTGTAGAGACAAGGCATGCCTTGTCTCTACCTTTTTGGTAGAGATTGATTCTGAGCCATTTCCACCATTGTTTCCAGGCGAACCAACCTGCTATTCATCTGTCGCAGATCCTGATCCATCCGATCAACCTTTTCTATAAGATTGGTTAACTTTTCATTCAAAAGAATCCCTGCTTTTAATGCCTCAATAACTTTGCCGCTAACTCCCATTACTGATCCTCCAGGATGGCATGAGTATCATCGAGCCGTTTTTCAATTGCCTTCATTTTTTTGACGACATCCTCAGTGGTGCTGATCATGGTATCTGCTAACGCATTTAAAATCTTATCATCTTCTCCTGTATTGTCATTATCAAAAGCATTAACTGCCTTTCTGACCACTTTAGCAAAAGATATGTTTTCATTTTTTGCAATCTTTTCAACTTTTTCAATCATACTTGGCGGCATAAATACAGGTTTGCGCAGCATGGTCTCACGCTGTGTTGATTCACTCATAATAAAATTCTCCCTTCCCTATGGATATTTTAGATTTAAATGCCTCTGTTTAAAAATAGCACATGCACAGCACATGCACAACTAATTAACGCAAGGAATTTATCACTCATCCAGGAGCCTGTCCGACGAAAATGGGGTCAAGTCTTGAAAAATAACATTTCTTGTGACTGTTGAAATGTTACAAGCGGGCTGTCCAAAACAAGATCACAACCGCTCAAATTGACCGGAAACAGCCCCGGCAACTGAGTTTTATCGGTTATGAAATGTTCAAAAAGACATCCAACAAAAAAATGCACCGAATAAACCGGTGATTTTGGTGTTCACGGCGGCTTCGCCGCCGCGATTAGCTGCTTAAAAAAAATACTTGCATTATCATAAAGTGACAGTATAGTATCACTATTATGAGAATAGAATTAGTCACAACACTAAAGCGTCAAGCTACAAAAATATTGGCAGAATTACACGATTCTAAAGAGCCAATATTAATAACCGAGCACGGTCAGCCATCCGCATACCTTATTGATGTCCATGACTACGAAATGATGCAAAATCGAATGCACATCCTCGAAGGTCTTGCCCGTGGTGAGACCGCCATAACAGAAGGTCGCACTTTTACTCAAAAAGAAGCAAAAGAGAAAATGCGTAAATGGCTAAAATAATATGGACTGAGCCAGCTTTAATAGACCTTAATGAAATAGCAGAATATATAGCAATAGATAAGCCAACTGCTGCAAATAATTTAGTTCAAAAAATACTTACAAAAACAGAACGCCTTGCAGACTTTCCAAATTCAGGGCGCAACCCACCTGAATTAAAAAAATCAAGATATAGAGAAATTATTGTTAATCCATGTCGAATTCTTTATCGTATCGATGAAGACACTATCTATGTATTGTATGTTATGCGTAGCGAAAGAAAGTTAAGGCAATTCTTATTAAACGAAAGAGCAAATAAAAGCAGCTAACGAATAAGGTTAGATTGCTTGAAAGAGTATTTATCAGCCCGTCTATGAATGCCTTAGCGGTAATTTTCATTTTACTCAGTGTGGCAGGGGCGGTTTTATATGAATACAAGCGAAGAAAGGAAAGTCGTTTACCGGTATAATATTTAAGCAGAGAAAAAGGGGGGGAGGCTGCTTTTTTTAAAAGCCATTTTGCAGGCATCAGGCATTAAACATCAAGGTAGCATTATCCCATTTAATGGAACATGAAAGAGAGACCTTGGAGGCAGTTATAAGTGCCAGAAACGAAGCCTCTGCAATGTTAAAAGGTGCTGCAAAAAACCCTTCAAGCGGGGCAATTCAAAAACTGGCGGGGGCTGAAGGAATATTACAGTCAGCCATGGGTAAGCTTAACTTTGTAATGGAGGCATACCCGGACTTGAAAGCAAATCAGAACATGATGCAGCTCTCAGAAGAGATATCCGGTGCAGAGAATAAAGTAGCCTTTGCCCGCCAGGCTTTTAACGATTCCGTGATGGTGTATAACACCTATAAGCAGTCATATCCGCCGGCTTTTTTTGCATCTGTCTTTGGCCATAGTGATGATGCGTCCTTGCTGGAATTTGCAGACAGCCAGGCAATTCAGGCAGCCCCAAAAGTGTCATTCTCGTAGTAACTTCCCGGTTTATTACAACATCTAAGAATGGATTTCTTCAGCAATCAGGATAGTGCCAGGCGAAACACCAGATACCTGGTGTTTCTGTTTCTGCTTGCCCTTTTGGTACTGGTTTGTCTTGCCAATGGGTTGATAATGATTTGCATATGGATTTGGTTTATTTATGACCAGCCTGATAAATATATCCTCCCCGGCTCTTTCTTCAGTTGGCAGATGTTCTGGCAGGTTGGTCTTGCTGTTACCGGTTTAGTCGGTTGTGCGATTGTTTACAAGTGGATGTCATTATCTGATGGCGGCAAGGTTGTGGCTGAATCTCTTGGTGGCAGGCGGGTCTTGCCCGGTACAAAGGATATTGGAGAACTTCGTCTTCTCAATGTGGTGGAGGAGATGGCACTTGCATCCGGTATGCCGGTACCTTCCGTTTACCTTCTCAATCAGGAAAAAGGAATAAATGCCTTTGCCGCAGGTAATAGTCCCGCCGATGCTGTTATAGGTATCACCCGGGGGGCTTTGGAGCAGTTTAACCGTGAACAACTCCAGGGCGTGATAGCCCATGAGTTCAGCCATATTCTAAATGGTGATATGCGTCTCAATATGCGTTTGCTTACCTTGTTGCATGGTATATTGTTTTTTGGCATGGTTGGCAGAGTTATATTTCGCACTGGTTCCCGTTTCGGTCTACGGGGGCGACGCTCTTCCGGTGCCGGGCTGTGGGTCGTGGCTCTTGGCGCTGTTCTTATGTTTATCGGCTGGTCAGGTACTTTTATGGGAGGTATGATTAAAGCTGCCATTAACCGTCAACGGGAATTTCTTGCCGATGCCTCGGCTGTCCAGTTCACCAGAAATCCAGCTGGTATTGCTGATGCACTCAAAATAATAGGCGGTTATAAGGGGGGCTCCAGGGTGAGAGTTGCCACCGCAATGGAGGTTAGTCATCTCTTTATTGGTAATGCCCTTGCAGATCTGCTTTCCTTTGATAGCCATCCTTCCCTTGCTAAGAGAATCAAAAAAATAGAGCGAAACTGGGACGGGAGGATGATTCACCGGAAAGTATTCCATGGGGATCAGGAGAAGGAAATTAAGGTTGCTCAGAAAAAGAGACGGGAGGTTGGTGCTGCCGCTGCCGTGGTGTTGGCTGGCACTTTGCTCGGTGAGGATGCGGGCAGAGGGGACTCTGCCGGACTGGTATCAGATGAACCATCAAAGATGCTGAACAATCTTGATGAACCACTTTCTGCAATGACCGTTATTTATGCACTGTTACTGGATAAAGAGCAAAAGCTGAGAACCGGGCAAATTGATATAATTAAATCCCGTGGTGCCATGGGGGCGGCCGGATTGACCTTGAACCTCTGGAGCGAAGTGAGGAATATGGATCCAGTCTGGCGAATTATTTTAATAGAAAAGGCCATGCCGGCTTTAAGATGTATGTCCCATGAGCAATATAAAAAATTTAAAAAAATGATTCTTGCCCTCATCATGGAGGATCGAAAAGTTGAGCTGTTTGAGTGGTGTCTGTATCAACTTGTCTGCCATTATCTTGGTGCGGAATTTGGAGAGGAAAAAACAGGTGATCCCCGCTACCGTACAATCAGCGATATTGGAGATGAGTACGCCCTGGTATTGTCAACAATGGTCCATAATGGTCACCTTGAACCGGAAACAGCCCGGCGGGCCTTTAACCGCGGGGCAAGCAGTGCCGGTCTGTACAACGGAGCATTATTGCCTGAATCCCAGTGTACAGTAAAGAGTTTCACAAAAGCGGTAAATAAGCTTATATATACCCACCCCATGCTTAAAAAGCGGCTGCTGGTTGGGCTTGCAAACAGTGCAAAGCTTGACGGGACAATAAGTGTTGTGGAAAAGGAATTGATCACAGCTATTGCGGCTGTGCTGGATTCTCCCATACCACGGTTTGCTGGTTGAAAATATTATGAAAATCATAAAATGTGCGAACAGTAAACTTGTTGTAGAACTGTTTGTTCTAATTATTTTTTCTTTCTTTTTTGTCTTTGCGTCGACACTTGTCCAGGGGGAAGAGGTGAAACACAATCAATTAACAGCTGAAGAAGAGCAGGTTATTGTCCGCAAGGGGACAGAACGACCCTTTACCGGGAAATATAATAATTTTACCAAAAGCGGAACATACACATGCAAACGCTGTGCTGCACAGTTGTATGATTCCAAGGATAAAATTGCCACCAATTGCGGTTGGCCAGGCTTCGATGATGAAATTTCTGGTGCGGTAAAACGCATACCCGATGCGGATGGAAGGCGTACTGAAATTTTATGTAACAGTTGCGGTGCACATTTGGGGCATGTTTTTCTGGGAGAAGGGTACACTGCCAAAAATACTCGTCATTGCGTAAACTCTATTTCCCTGGATTTTATCCCGGCTGGGGAAAAAGAGGATAAAAATACCGAAAAAGCATATTTTGCCGGTGGATGTTTCTGGGGCGTGGAGTTATTATTCCAAAAGGAAAAAGGAGTTGTGTCCACCCGTGTCGGGTACATGGGGGGTAGTACAAAAGACCCGAGTTATAAGCAGGTCAGCTATGAAAATACCGGGCATGCAGAGGCAATAGAAGTGGTATACGACACAAACCTGACAAGGTTTGATAAAATGGCACGCTTCTTTTTTGAGATTCACGATCCATCTCAGCTGAACAGTCAGGGGCCGGACATTGGTGATCAATACCGTTCTGCTGTTTTTTATGTAAATGATAAACAAAAAGAAATCAGCGGGAAATTGATAAAAATATTAAAAGGCAAAGGCTATCAAGTTGTAACGGAAGTTGTCCCGGCAGGTACCTTTTGGCAGGCTGAAGATTATCATCAGGATTATTATAAAAAATCCGGCAAGCAGCCGTATTGTCATTTTTATCAAAAAAAGTTTTAAATTCCACTTATTTTGGTTTAAGTGTATCTTTTGAACGGTTAACAAAGGTGAGGTAGATAAAATATGTTACGGAGGTTTTCCATATCCCTTGAAGAGGATTTGCTAGATAAGTTTGACCAGTATATTCTGGCTCGTCAGTATAATAACCGTTCTGAAGCTGTTCGTGATCTGATTAGAACAAACCTGGTCAAGAAGGAGTGGCAGGCAGATAAAATGGTTATGGGAGTTATAACTCTGGTGTACAATCATCATCAGCCTAATCTGCAGGAAAAGGTAACCTTGGCTCAGCACGATTTTCATCATCAGATAATTTCATCTACCCATGTTCATATGGATCACGATAACTGCATGGAAGTGATTATTGTTAAAGGTAAGGCCGGAGAAATCCAGAAGTTGGCGGACAAGCTTATTGCTTTACGGGGAATCAGGTCTGGCGGTTTGAGCATGAGCAGCACCGGCAGAGATCTTTCCTGATATCTGCAACGGATAGAAGTGGTACGATAAAAGTAGACACTAAAGTGTGCGAATTATAGTCAGCACACAGGAGGTGTTATTATGGCTGAAGAATCTAAAAAAAGATAGTAAATGTTCGGCTATCCACCCCACGGAGTCTACAGTAGAGACAAGGCATGCCTTGTCT
>CAZEMY010000081.1:0-1936 GCA_964513405.1 uncultured Desulfobulbaceae bacterium | reverse complement strand
ATGTTCGGCTATCCACCCCACGGAGTCTACAGTAGAGACAAGGCATGCCTTGTCTCTACAACGGTGCCGTATCAATTGTTGTCGTGCATGCCGTGTCACCAATCGTTTGTGGCGGTGCAGATAACCGCTCCAGAACTCCGACTACTGTCCGGCGGAGCTGCTCAACCCGTCTTAGGGTGTAGTGGTTCATGTTGGCCCGTTTTAAATCCTTGACCATCCATAATACCCCGTAGCTTACCCCGTTTTCATTGATTAATGGCAGTTCCAGTTTAAACTGATAATCACCATGGAAATCAAAATTTTCTTTACCCGGCATCAGAAACCAGTACAGAATCATGTCACCCTGATTTTTATCACCGCTCTGGATATGAAGTTCTCCATAATCAAAATCAAGTTTTTCAAGGGCAACAGTTACTACACTCCATAGCTCGTTTACGGTGTCAGCTTTGAGGATCATCATCTGAAGATTAAGAAAACTGCGCCGGTCATTGCTAAAGCCTGCCTCATCGGTAAGATCCCTTAACCATCCCAACAGCTTATCGCTGGCAATATATTCCAGATAACCCATTTTTCTGACCATGAAAAAAAGAATAATCCCAGGAATAACCAGCAGAAAAGCGGCAAACTGATCCTTTACATAAACAAATGATAATGCCACCCCGCCAAGAATAATGGTTATCCCGTAAATAATCACTACCACTTGGCGTTGTGAATGCCCATTTTTAAGAAGCAGATGATGAATATGACCTTTATCTGCCTGAAACATCTTTTTGCCAAGAATAAATCTGCGTACCGGAGCGAGGAGAGTATCAAAAAGTGGTACTCCCAGGGCAATAACCGGAATTAACATGGCAAGGGCGGCATGACTTTTCATTGCCCCCTCAATGGTGAGAACCGCCAGCAGGTAGCCAAGCAGGTAACTGCCCCCATCTCCCATAAAGATTGTTGCCGGATTAAAATTATAGCGAAGAAACCCAAAACAGGTACCAGCTAGGGCACTGAACCCGATAATAACCATGGGGGTTGCTGTACCCGCACAAAGGGTTAACAGGATTATGGATACAAACAGACATATACCGGCAGCCAGACCATCCAGACCGTCGATCAGATTCATGGCGTTGACAAGAAAAACCACCCAGAACACGGTTGCCAGCAGAGATAACCATTGCGGTAAAACAGCTCCGCTGTGGAGGGTGATGGAAAACATCTCAATATCAATCCCACCAAACCAGACCAGTATCCCCACTCCCACCTGACCCATAAATTTCTGCCATGGGGCAAGCCCATGCATGTCATCTCCAAAGCCAATCAGAAAAATAAAAAAAGCTCCGAGAAACAAAAAAATCTGTTCCCTGCGAAAAATTAAAACTCCGCTCCCTCCGTCAAGGGTCAGTAAAGCTGCGGAACAGGCAATCATAAAAGAGATGAAAATAACAATCCCCCCGGCCCTGGGGATACAGCTCCCGTGGATACGACGAGGTGAAGGGTAATCACATACATCATGATTACATGCCCAGCGAATAACAAATGGAGTAAGAAATAAGGCGAGGACAGCAGCAACAAGAAAAGAACCAATAATGGTCATTGTCAAAAAAGAAATCATAGCAGGAGGTGTTATTAATAACGAAAATTGGGGGTATACGGTTACACGGCGGTGTGTCCCACCGTGATGGTGTAGAGACAAGGCATGCCTTGTCTTTTCGGTTATTTTCACGATGCGGTTTTATTCAGGCAAAGACAAGGCATGCCTTGTCTCTACGCCGTGGTGATATATACGGTGTGGTTGATATATGCACCATTGCGGTGACACGCGATGTGGCGGGTGGTGGTGTGGAACACGGTGATTTGTTGGAATACGGTGATGGTTTGGAATACGGTGGCGTAGAGACAAGGCATGCCTTGTCTTTTCGGTTATTTTCACGATGCGGTTTTATTC
>CAZEMY010000080.1:0-9096 GCA_964513405.1 uncultured Desulfobulbaceae bacterium | reverse complement strand
TTTCCTGGTCATCAATAATCAGAATCATCTCTCCCTTCCCCGTTGGCATATCTTCGGGAACAGGCAGAGCCTCAGGTTTATGTTTTTCCCGGCAGACAGGAAAGTAAAAGGTAAACATTGTTCCCTGGTCTGAACTCTTTAGATCAATAAACCCGCCATGGTCATGAACACAGTTCCAGGCAACGGACAGTCCAAGACCGGTTCCGCTTTCCCCCATTACCTTGCTGCTATAGAATGGTTCAAAGATGCGGGGTTGTTTATCTTCCGGGATGCCGGAGCCGTTATCTTTTATCTGGAGGGTGACATATTCTCCCGGCTCAATTAACTCGTATCCTGTTACCGGGGAGGGATGAACTTGATTGCCGGTACTGATCAGAATTTTTCCTTTGCCGGGAGTAGCTTCCATGGCATTGTGGATTAGATTCATGAGCAGCTTGTAAATGTGGATGGATGAACAGAGAATATTGTCAAATTGGCTGGATAGTTCTGTGTGAATTTTAATATCCGGATAGCGGCGACACAGCTCGCTGCATTCCACAGAATCAATATAGATATTTACAAGAGCGTTGAGTCCGCATATTTCTTTTTTGGATGATGCCCCCCTGGCGACGGTGAGCAGGTCATTGACAACGGCTACTGCTCTTTTGCCGGCATCGCGAATTTTCTCTATTTCTTTTCGATGGGTAAAATCATGGGGCATATCCATTAATAACAGCTCCGGATAGGTGACAACCCCGGTGAGGATATTGTTGAGATCATGGGCAACTGTTCCAGCCATCAGGCCAAGGGACTCCATGCGTCTGGCATCGGCCAGCTTCTGTTTGAGAGCTGACTGTTTTTCCTCGGCCTCTCTTGAAGCGGTTACATCCCGGATAGCAGCGACCTGGGCATCTCTGCCAAAATATTCGATCTGTTTTATCAGCAGTTCCACGGGGAACCTGCTTTTATCACGACGGATGCCAATGGCTTCAAAAGAGCCGCTGGCCTCCGGGTCTTGCCTGAATGGCATGGTTTTTATGGAGTCCCGGTCAAGAATAATATCAAAAAAATCACAACCGAGCAGCTCCTTTTCGTCATAGCCAAACATTTTACATAGCTGAACATTGGTCAAGAGAAGGTGTCCGGAACTGTAGATAATTATTCCTTCTGGGGTAGCACTGGCAAGCTGATAAAATCGTTTTTCACTTTCTCTTAATTGTTTTTCCAGACGTTTGTATTCAACACCACGATTCAGAGTGCGAAGGAGTTGATCATGGTTGAAAGGTTTGCTTAAGTAATCGTACACCCCCAGTCGCAACGATTCCACAGCGTTTTCGATAGTAGCGAGACCGGTGAGAATAACAACAACGGTCTCCGGAAATTTTTCTTTAAGGTTTGAGGCTACTTCAAGCCCACTTATATCAGGAAGACCTATATCAAGAAGAACAGCGTCATAGAGGTTATTTTCAAGATTAAAGAGAGCTGCCTGCCCTGTATGGCAAACATCGACATCATACCCATCTGCCTCCAGGAGGATTTTCAGACTGGTACAAAATTTTGGCTCATCATCGATGAGAAGAATTGTAGCATTCAAATGATTATTATTGAGTTGGAATTATTATGAACTCCTGCACCTTTTAAACTTACCAATGAACATTAACTTCTACGGAAAGTCAAAAGAAAAAAACGATTATTTTAAAAAAAGTAACCATTTAGAAACTTATATATGGTCCGTAATAAAAAGGGGCTGGTATTCAATTTTTAAATAGGTATGGTTATGGTAAATGTTGTAGAACCGGCAATTGAATCATAATCGACAGTTCCGCCAAGGGCTTCAACTGCCCGGGCAGTTATGGCCAGCCCCAGCCCCCCATGTCCTCCGGTCCTGGTTGTGACCCCTGCCTGAAAAACAGTTTTCTGGAGGTGTTCAGGGATACCCGGGCCATCGTCATGAATGGTAATAATTGCTTTCTCCTGTCTGTTAACACAGCTTTTCAGGGTAGTGTTGACGGTGATTGTTCCCTTCCCGGATAATGCGTCGCAAGAGTTATTTAACAGGTTACGAATAATCTGTCCCAGATAATCTTTATCAGTGCGGACAGCAGACAAGCTGTTGCCCGGTAGAAACCTGATTATTATTCCGTCGTTGTCAGAGATGCTGACGCGATATAGGTGGACAATGTTTTCAATGGTTTTATTGATGTCGATTAACTGTAGTTTCGGTTTTAGAGTCTCGGTTGCAATGTTATTTAGTTGACTGGTAACTTGTCCTATCCTTGCAAGTTCTTCATCAAGAATGGTTAACTCTTCCTGAATATTATTACGATCTTTCAATTTAAGGGTAATAACCTTGAGATAATTACTAAGAATTGCCAGTGGGTTGTTGATTTCATGACCAATTTTCCTGGCTAGAAGACTTGCTGCCTGAAGTCGTTCTTTTGCTATTTGTCTTGCTGTAGCTTCGCGGTAATGCTGTATATATAAGCATGCAGCAGCCTGGTCGGCAAAAAATTGCAGAGATGTTACCTGACTGACCAGGCCTATATAATCGCTGCTGGATACCCCTGTCACAAGCACTCCGGCTTTGTGTCCCTGATAGATCAATGGAATAGTAACAAACCCATCAGTATCCATGATCTTTTTAAGCATGGTGTCAGTCGGAGACAGTTCTTCTTCCGGGGGATTCATACAAGAGTGAAGAACCTGATTAAGCTCAATGGCTCTGCCTGCCAGGCTTTTCTTGTAATTGTCAAACTCAAAAGTTAGAGATTCGACTTTTCTCTGGAGAGGATTGACAGAAGATGTATAACCTTGCAGTTGCTTTGTGGCGGGGTCAAAAAGGAGCAGAAAATATTTTTCCCTGTTAAATATTATTGTCAGGCTTTGTTCAAGGGCATGGGCAACCTGATTCATATCCTTTGCTTTAAGGAGATTGTCCATGAGCCCGGTGAGCTGTGTTATATTCTGCACCTTGTCAGCCAGCCTGCTGGAATCGTCTATGGATAATTCATCTTTTTCGCTATCTTTTTCCTGATTTTCAGTTAAAGAAGATGGTTTGGGGATGCTGAGACCAAGTTCATGTGCTACTTCCTGGACCTGCTCATCCACGCCTTCCAGCAGTTGTTCAACCCTGCCGGGAACAAGCTGGAAAAACAGTTCTGCAACTTCATCGCATACCTGCTGCGGGTTATCGCTGTGACTTATAAGATCGGCAAGAAAGACGATGCGGGTCAGAAGTGATTTTTCTTTAACCTCATCCACCGGATGGTGATGATATTTAACAGCATCAATTATGGTATTATCAACTCCCCATTCACTTAACAGCCAGGCACCTGCATCACAGTGATTAATATGAAATTTCTTTTGTTCCTGAAAGGAAAGCTTTCCGTCATGGCAACGAGATTCCTTAAGAAGCAGGGGGGCATATTTTCCCGGAAATGCTATCCAAAAGAGCAGTTTTCCTATATCATGGAGCAGAGCTGCCAGATAGCTTTCAGAAGGACTGGCGTATGAAATCGCACCTGCCAGTTGCCTGGCAATAATTGCATTTTTATATGAATGCAGCCAGAAACGGTTCATATTGAGGAGGCCGTTGGTTTTCAGTTGACTAAATGCCTGCTTAACTGAAACGCTTATGGCCAGGTTTTTGATGGTGTCTGCTCCAAGATAAACAGTGGCTTGGCGAACATTGGTAAATGAACTTATGGTACCTGTGAATGCGGAGTTGCAAAGCTGGAGTACCTTGGCTGCCAGGGCAGGATCTTTTTCAATAAGGCTGCCTGCTTTTTGGAGGTCTACTTCGGTTTGTTGGCAGATATCAATCAGCTGGATAAGAGCCTGCGGTATCATCGGCAGGTTGCCTGATGATTTCATTGCTTCAAATGGATGGTATGGATCTTGGCTGTTGGGCACAATTGTCAGCAGGTTCTTTTTATTTTAGATGCAAAATATAATTATATATAAAATATAGCAGATAAAAAAAAGAAAGCCAGAGGTATGAGGGAAAAGTATAATATTTCCAAATATTACCACAAAAGGAACTGGGATAATATGAAAGTGCATGGAACCGATTACCGTTCAATCTGGTTGAATGAGGATGGCTGGCGGGTGGATATTATAGATCAAACCAGGCTTCCCCATGAGTTTGTTGTGGCACGGCTTACAACTCTTGACGATACCGTTAAAGCTATCCGGGACATGATGGTTAGGGGTGCACCGCTTATCGGGGCAACTGCTGCTTACGGTTTTTGCCTGGGATTGCGGGAAAAGGCTGGGACCCTTGATCAGATAGGAGAACAGCTTGTAGAATGTCGTCCCACCGCTGTAAACCTGGGTTGGGCTGTGGAGAGGATGGTTAACCTGCTTACCCCGCTTGAGAAAAATAAGAGATTAAATACCGCTTACGAGGAGGCAGGCAGGATATGTGAGGAAGATGTGGCTGTTAATGCGGCTATAGGCCGGCATGGAGCCGAGTTGATTAGGGAAATATGGGAGAGAAAGGGTAGAGAAAACCCGGTGAACATTCTCACTCACTGCAATGCCGGCTGGCTGGCAACCGTGGACTGGGGAACCGCCATGGCTCCTGTTTACCGGGCTAATCAGGAGGGTATCGCTGTTCATGTATGGGTTGATGAGACCCGTCCCCGCAACCAGGGTGCCAGGCTAACCGCATGGGAGATGGATGGTGCCGGAATCGATCATCATCTTGTCGTCGATAATGCCGGTGGTCATCTTATCCAGCAGGGAATGGTTGATATATGTATTGTTGGAACTGACCGGACGGCAGCCAATGGCGATGTCTGCAACAAGATAGGTACTTACTTAAAGGCGTTGGCAGCCCATGATAACGATATTCCCTTTTTCGTTGCTCTGCCGGGGTCAACCATTGACTGGCAGACCATGGACGGGGGGGATATTCCCATTGAAGAAAGAGACCAGGAAGAGGTATTGTTTGTGGAGGGCAAGGTAAACGGTGTTGTTGAATCCGTACAAATTGCACCTGATGACACTTTAGCTGCAAACCCTGCCTTTGATGTTACTCCTGCCCGGCTGGTAACCGGTTTGATTACGGAGCGGGGGGTATGTCCGGCAAGTTATAAGGGGCTGCGGGAGCTTTATCCAGTTACAGAAATATTATCATAAAACAGGAGGCAGAAGACCGGGGATAGAAGACAGAAAACAGATAAGCCAAGTAAGCGGAGACTCCGAATGCGAAGCACTAACCAATCTGTCTCTGTCCTCTGTTTTCTGTCCTCTGATAAATGTATGCGTATTGCAATAGTTCATTACCATCTTCAGCGGGGCGGGGTCTGCCGGGTTATTGAGCATACTGTTGCCGCAATCCCGGAAAGCGACGATGTTTCGCTATTGGTGTTGACCGGTCAACCGCCGGCTGATGATTTTCATGTTCCACATGAGGTGGTTTCCGGTCTTCAATATGAAGCGTTTCGTCCGGCTCAGACAAGCCGGGAGCTGGCGCAGGACTTGAAAGATGCAGCCAGAAGAGGGTTGGGAGACTTGCCGGATGTTTGGCATTTTCATAATCACAATCTTGGTAAAAACATGGCACTGCCGGGTGTTATCCGCCAGCTTGCTGAAGAAGGGCAGCGGTTACTGCTCCATATCCATGACTTTGCCGAAGACGGCAGACCTGCCAATTATCATTTGATGTTGGATAAAGTCAGCGGTCATGATCAGGCAGAGATGGCACGGTTTCTTTATCCTCTGGCAGAGCATATACATTATGCGGTATTAAACAGCCGTGATTTTTCATTTCTCCTTGATAGTGGGGCTGATCCATCCTGCCTTCATCTCCTTGCCAATCCGGTTAAACTCTATTTTGATAAAGAAAAAAAAGAGAAGAAAGAAGTTTCTGCTGAACAACGGTTGTTTCTCTATCCAACCCGGGCAATCCGCAGGAAAAATCTCGGCGAGTTTATCCTCTGGGCGGCTGTAAGTTCGGGGGGAGACCGGTTCGCCACCACCATGGGGCCGGAAAACCCAAGGGAAAGGGTTCGTTATGAAGACTGGCAGAGGTTTGCCCATGAGCTTGATCTGCCCGTGGAATTTGAGCTGGCCATGCAGCCTGGTCAGTCGTTCACAGGACTTCTTGAGCAGTCTTATCAGATGATTACCACTTCAGTGGCAGAGGGGTTTGGTCTGGCATTTCTGGAGCCGTGGCTGGCTGACCGCTCGGTTTGCGGACGGGATTTGCCTGAAATAACCAGAGGGTTTGCAGATGACGGTATTTCCCTGCCCTCTCTTTATGAACGGTTGGATGTGCCTGTTAACTGGCTGTGCCTGGGTAGGTTGTCAGATAAAGCCATGGCAGGCTATGAACAGTGCTTGTCTGCCTATGGGCGGGAACCTGAAAATGGTGCCATGGAGAGAATTATGTCGTCCTGGCTGCGAGACGGTATGGTTGATTTTGGTCGCCTTGATGAAGAGATGCAGCAGCAGGTGATCCGCCGGGTTGTTAATAACCCGGATGAGGCTGCTGCCATGTTGCCTGCCTGTCTGCCGGTAAAAGCGGATGAGAAAAATTTAATCAGGGAAAACAAAAAAATCCTTGAAAAAAAGTACAGTCTGCATGGATATGGCAAACAATTATTATCCATATATAATCAGCTTGCCGCGTCCCGCCCTCAGGCATCGTTGGGGGCTACGGGTGGCAGAGGACAGAAGACAGAAGACAGAGGACAGAAGTCAGAAAACATAAGACAGTCCCGCCCCCGAATATCACTGGGGGCTATGGATGGGGAACGATTGTTGGATAATTTTCTTGCTCCTGAGCGTCTCAACCTTTTAAGAGTTGACTAAAAACTAAAAAAGAAAAATGAAAAATGGCAATATCTGATAGAGAACAACAAATTATAAAGAATTTGCTCACCCCCCTTGAACCGGTTGCAACCGGTGTGGAGGAAGTAATTTTTTCTCTGCCGGTAAAAGCGGTTATCTTTGATATTTACGGCACTCTTATGATTTCAGCAGCCGGGGATGTGGGGCCGGATTCAGCTATAGATGACGAGTCCGCTTTTTCCCTTGCTCTTGCTGATGGCGGTTGGGGAGCTGTCCCATCCGGTCTTATCGGCATCCGGTTGTTACGGGAAGAGATTGATAATGTCCACACTGCGAGGAAAAAAGCAGGAATAGGAATAAAATATCCTGAAATTGATATTCTTAAAGTCTGGGAACGGGTTTTGACAGGGCTTGGTTTTACGGAGGTTGAACGGGAGATCAAAAAAATTCGTTTAACAGCTCTTTCTTATGAATGCAGAATCAATCCGGTCTGGTCGATGCCCGGTTTACTGGAAACCATAACTAACCTTAAAAAATCTGGAATTATCATGGGGGTGTTATCCAATGCCCAGTTTTACACACCTCTTCTCTTTGATTTTTTGAGCAGGTCATCCTTTAGCGAATTGGGTTTTAATGACGAACTCATGCTCTTTTCGTATAAGGAGGGGAGGGGGAAACCGTCCATGGAACTGTTCAATAAACTTGATGAACGGCTGCAAAACATGGGAATTAAGCCGGAGCAGGTACTCTTTGTTGGTAATGATATGTTGAAAGATATCCAGCCTGCCCGGGCAGTGGGCTGGAAGACGGCTCTTTTTGGCGGTGATAAGCGATCTTTGCGTTGGCACAGGAACCACCCGAAGGTCAATGTCTCTCCAGATCTTGTCATAACTGATCTGGCTCAGTTAAAGTCTGCTGTAAGCAAGCCAGCTCAGATAACCGTTGCCGATTAACCAGGCAAGAATCAAGATAATCGTATTTCTTTTTGCCCGCCCATCGTGGGGGAAAAAGAAAATAGCTATAACCAGAGTCATGGGAGCAATCACTCCGGCGACAAAGACCGGCAGGTAGCGAAGCAGCTCCTGTAAGCCGAGGAAAAACCATGGTCCTGTAACATAGGTTATGCCTATTTTTTCCGGCTCCATGGGGGCCTTTATGGTTATGGATACCAGCATGACTGTGGCAAAGAGAAGGAGGTGGTTACTAAAATGAGCAGGGTATCGTTTAAGATGGGGCCACACACATACCCCTCCCAACACCATAAGACCTATAATATGCTGCACATATACTTTACGCATCCCGCTCTCTTGCAGATCAATAAAAAAATTATTAAGAGATTCTCCAAAGATAGGGATTGACAGGGCAATATTTTCGCCTATGGCTCCAGCGGCCATACCGGTCGCGTCACCCCGGAGGACATAACCGGTAAAGAGAAGGAGAATAGCTATGGGAATGGATGATGTCAGTCTTATCCACTCTACCCTTGAAAATGAATACTCTTTTTTCCAGATCACTGCGACGAAATGACCAACGAGAAGGAGAAAAAAGGCCTGGCTTGAATAGAAATGCATGGAACGCCAGAAGGAACCGAAAGGGGCAAGCAACTCGATGGTTAGACTGGAGTGGAACGGGGTTGCCGGGTCGTACTGGAGACCAACGACAATCCCGGACAATACGGATATATACAGGCATATCAGGGACTGTCCGCCCCAGCGGTTGCGGATGATGATTTGTTTTATAGTGGAGAGCATCAGGTTACAAGGTGACAATGTAGCTGCTTACTGAGCCTGTTTTTGTTCTTTTGACTTTGACCGGATATGTGGTCAGGTTTTTTGTCGCCGGGCCGGTGACAACTTCTCCATGGGGGGTGAACTGGCTCTCGTGACAGGGACATTCAATTAACTGTTTATCTTCCATAAAGTTAACCTTACAGCCAAGGTGGGTACAGATGCGGGACACGGCAAACGGTTTTTTGTCTTTTTTATTTTCACCTGTTCCGCCTCCAAAAAGAATAAATTCCCTATCTTTGTGGTATCCCCGTAAACCCAAAGGAGCTGGAACCGTAACAAAACGGGGTTCAGGTTTGGGATGAAAACTGGTGAAACGAATCAGTGGGTAGAGCAGGGACAAACAAAACAGTACCCCTGTCCACTTCAGGCAGCGGTTTATAAACCGGCGGCGGTTGTGCGTATCGCTGTTTTTTATTTCATTTTTTTTTACAGACATGATATTTTTTTTGCAATGCTTTTTCCACATGTTCAGGGACAATACCGCTGACATCACCACCATGCTTTGCCACATCCTTGACAATACTTGAAC
>CAZEMY010000079.1:0-9176 GCA_964513405.1 uncultured Desulfobulbaceae bacterium | reverse complement strand
CGAACCCCTGGATACTCCCTGCCGCCCCCGCCAGATTGAATTTGCCCGCCTCAACATCAACTACACGGTGATGAGCAAACGCAAACTTCTTCAATTGGTTGAAGAAAAATTTGTCAGCGGCTGGGACGACCCCCGCATGCTGACCATTTCCGGGTTGAAACGAAGAGGATATACCCCGCTGGCAATTCGTAATTTCTGTGCGGAAATCGGCATGGGTAAAAGAGAGTCATGGATTGACATGGGGGTACTGGAAAACAGTATCAGAGATGACTTAAACAGTAACGCACCCCGGGTACTGGGGGTACTAAACCCCTTAAAACTGATCATAACCAATTACCCGGAAGATAAAGAAGAAGAGCTGGAAGCCATAAATCATCCCAAAAAACCGGAGATGGGAACTCGAAAAATACCATTCTCCCGGGAACTGTATGTCGAGGAAAGCGATTTTATGGAGGATGCCCCGAAAAAGTTTTTTCGCCTCAGTATCGGCAGAGAGGTGAGACTTCGCTATGGTTACCTTATTACCTGCGAGAAGGCGATAAAAGATGAATCCGGCAAGGTGATTGAGCTGCACTGCACCTATGACCCACAAACGCGGGGCGGCAATGCTCCCGATGGTCGCAAGGTAAAGGGTACCATCCACTGGGTATCAGCCCAACATGCCATAACCGCTGAGATAAGGCTTTACGACCGTTTGTTTTCCGCCCAAAATCCCGACACCCAGGACAAAGATTTCAAAGAGTTCATCAATCCTGATTCCCTACAGGTTCTGACCAACGCAAGGGTTGAACCATCCCTTGCCCAGGCAGTTAAAGGGGAACGGTTTCAGTTTGAACGACAGGGTTATTTTTGCTTGGACAGCAAAGACAGTAGCCCCGACAAACCGGTGTTCAACCGGATCGTCACCCTTCGGGATTCATGGGCTAAAATGGTGGCGGGTCGATAACTGGCGATAGACATATCAGAAGACAGAAGACAGAAGACAGAGGACAGAATAGTATGCAGCCAAAGGCTGGTATAAACTACACCTATAGCACGATTCACACGACTTGATACTTGTTTTGCACTGCATTTCCTACAGTTTTTAGTTATTTTTTCCGCTTATCTGCTATTTTAAAGAAACTTCTGATATCAAGTCATATGGAAAATGCTATAACTGCTTACCTGATCTATCCTCTGTTCACCAGGTAGATAGCGTAGACTTCGAGCGGAGACTCCGAATGCGAAGCATCAAACCATTCTGTCCTCTGTCCTCTGTCCTCTGATAAAGGCATGCCTTGTCTCTACAGTAGACTTCGAGCGTGGACTCCAAAATACATTTTCGGACAAGCTCACAGGCAGGCAATTCAGAAGCTGACTATATACTCAATTATCAACCATCAGGTGGAAACCGGCAATGGATTTAACAATCAATTCTCCTGAAATTTTTAAATACGGATCGACCTGGCTGCGAGCGGATTTTCACCTCCACACAAGAGGTGACACCAGGGAATTCCAGTACACTGGTGAGGGAAACAGCTTTGTTTCTGATTATGTAACAGGTCTCAAAAACGCAGGTATCCAGATTGGAGTTATTACAAACCATAACAAATTTGATGTAAATGAATTCAAGGCACTTCGTAAAAAAGCCAGCAAGGAGGATATTTATCTGCTGCCCGGGGTGGAGCTTTCCGTTAATGACGGTACGAATGGGGTTCATACATTAATCGTTTTTAACGATAAGTGGATAGAGGATGGGCATGATTACATCTCTCCGTTTATTACCACCATGTTTCCGGGGAAGTCGGCAGGGGAATATCAACATGAAAACGGTAGAAGCGACAGGAATATTCTGCAGGTCGTCGAGGAACTTGAAAAAACAGCCCGTGATTACTTTATTGTTTTTGCCCATGTTGAACAGAATAACGGCCTATGGAAAGCAATGGGAGGTGGCAAGCTGAGTGATTTCTCCGAAAATCGTTATGAAAATGTAAAAAAGAGAACCCTTGGATTTCAAAAAGTCCGAACTTATGATGACAGGGACAAAGTGAAAGGCTGGCTCGGTGACTGGCATCCGGCAGAAGTTGAAGGCTCCGACTGTAAAAGTATTACCGATATCGGCAGGGGCAGGAAGGGCTATATCAAACTGGGAGCGTTTTCTTTTGATGCGGTTAAATATGCACTGGTTGACGCACGGAATCGTATTGCTTTCGAGCCGCTGAAACATACCCACTCTCACATTCGTAATATTCGTTTTACAGGTGGAACACTGGCTGGTCACGAACTGCATTTTTCCCCTGAACTCAATACGCTGATCGGTATTCGCGGGAGTGGTAAATCTTCGATTCTTGAGGTGCTTCGGTATGTGCTGGATATACCATTTGGAGAGAAGGCAGGCGACATCAGATACAAACAGGATCTGATTGGCTTTACCATGGCAAGTGGCGGGAAAGTGGAAATTGATGCCATTGATCGCTACGGTCAACCATACACAATACGCCGCGTCTGGAAGGAACCGTATTCCGAAGTCCTGATTAACGACAAGTTGCAGCCAGGCGTATCCATTCGGGAAACAGTAATACACAAACCGATCTATTTTGGCCAAAAGGACCTTTCTAACACTGGTGAAGGTTTTGAAAATGATCTGGTCGACAAACTCCTTGGCTCAAAGTTAGATGAGGTTCGGCGTAGTATCGCCCACCAAAAACAAAGGGTCACTGAATGTGTTGGCAGGCTTCTAAGGGGTGCCAATGTTCAGGAGCAGGTTGATGAACAAAATAAAATAAAACAGGATACTGAACATCAATTAAAGTTCTATGCTACGCACGGCGTCGAGGAAAAACTGCAGAAACATTTGGATTTTGACAACGATGTCCGCATGATGAAAAAAGGAATCCAGATTACAGATAATTTTGTTTCCGATGTGGAAAGCCTGCTTGCTCAGCACGAAGATGATATACGAAATTTCAAAGGCTATCAGTCAAAACATAATTCGGAGTTGTTTGAACATTTTAATACTCATTATCAAGGATACATTTCCTTTGTTGATCATGTTAAATCCTGGTTAACCGGTCAAACGGCCACCAAAAAAGGACTGAGTGACTGTCAAACTGAGCTGGACGATATCCGGAAAAGCATGGTTGAGGAGTTTGCCGAAATTGAGCGTAAGCTGGGTGAAAAACTCAAAAGCAGCGGTATCCTGAATATCAGATCTGACGAGTTTCTCAGCCTGAAGAAGAAGCTGACTACTGCCGCTCAGCTTATTGATGCCTTAGAAAAGCAGAGGGATCAGCAGAAGGCATTTCTGGATGTTCTTCACCTGGAAATGCAGAAATTAAACGAGTTATGGCTACTGGAATTCAACTTGATCAAAGCTGAGCTTGACAAGGTTGGTTCAGGGAGTTCCTCCATTTCCATTACCTCGCAATACAAGGAAGACAAACAGTCCTTCCTTGCTTTCATGAAGGATGTTTTTAAGGGAAGCGGTCTACATGAAACAACCTATCAGGGGATCGTTGAAAAATACCCTGATTTTGCTGCCATATTTAAAGATTTTGAGAAGGCAAAGTCTCTTTTCGGGAGCAATCCTCAGATTTTTTCTGATTTTTTTATGAAAAGTTTGAAAACATTGCTATCCTATCAAACCCCGAACAAATTTACGATCATGTACCGGGGCAAGGAACTGCAGCACCATTCGCTTGGACAGCGGGCTTCCGCATTGATTCTTTTTGTACTGAGTCAAAAAGAAAATGATGTCATTATAATTGACCAACCGGAAGATGATCTCGACAATCAGACTATTTATGAAGATGTGATCAAGCTTATCCGTGAGATGAAATCGGAAGTCCAGTTTATTTTCGCCACCCATAATCCTAATATACCTGTGTTGGGCGATGCTGAGCAGGTCCACGCCTGTTCGTTTATGGATAATAATGTATCCGTAGCCAGCGGAAGCGTGGATAAGCAAACGACACAACGCACAATTGTTGACATTATGGAAGGTGGCCGGGAGGCTTTTAACCGCCGCAAGGAGATTTATCAGATATGGAAACCGTAGAAATCATGCAGGTGCTAGCCCAGGGTGAGGACAGCTATAACCAGTTCAAGAAGGATGTAACCAACATTGATGCTCTGGCAATTGAGATAATAGCTTTCAGCAATACTCTGGGCGGGAGAATATTTATTGGGGTTGATGATGAAGGTGTTGTCACCGGTTTAAGTGCAGACGATGTTCACCGCATTAATCAGCTTTTATCCAATGCTGCAAGTCAGAATGTGAAACCGGCTGTCAATCCTCTCTCTAAGATTGTCATGATCGACGACCAGCGTATTATGGTTGTTGAGATTGCCAAAGGGATCAACAAGCCCTACCAGGACAAAAATGGTGTATTTTGGGTAAAAAGTGGTGCAGATAAGCGGAAGGCAATATCACGCGAGGAGATTCAGCGTCTGTTTCAGGATTCCGGCCTGGTGCATGCTGATGTTATGCCAGCCAACAGGATGACTGTTGCTGATATAGATATGGCGTATTTTCGTGAATTTTTCCAGAAACGGTATGGAGAATCTCTTGCTGAGCAATCCATTCCACTGGAGCAGACTATTACAAATCTTAATCTCGGCAAAAATGAAGAGTTGAATATAACCGGTGCGTTACTTTTCGCTCAGTCTCCCTCCAGTAGCCTTCCATCGTTTATTGTTAAGGCCGCAGTATTCCCAGGTGTTGCTCTTGCGACAGACGATCAGCTTCCTCTTGGCTAATACCCGAAATGTGCAGGGAGAACAGCCCGTAAACAGTTTAGGGTTGCCAGAGATCCCGCGAATTGTATTTGAAGAGTTAATCGCTAATGCTCTTGTTCATCGCGATTACTTTATTTCCGCTCCAGTCCGTGTTTTTATTTTTTCGGATCGGGTGGAAATCATAAGTCCAGGGCACCTTCCTAATAATCTCACGGTTGCCAATATCAAAGCGGGAAATTCCAACACACGCAATCCTGTATTGGCTTCTTTTGCCTATCAGATCCTGCCATACCGTGGCTTTGGCTCAGGGATATTGCGGGCATTAGATAAATACCCGGCTATTGATTTCATTGATGATCGTGACGGCAACCTTTTTACATGCATAATCAGACGACAGAAGCCAGAAAACAACGCATAACCTGAGCACTAACACGGGCAAGGTACTCATCTCCTTTTGCCATGGCATCGGCAAGAGGTATGGGGCCGGGACAGATGCTAAACACTGCCGTAATTCCCATGTTGTGCAAATCACCAAGATTATCACCCACACTACCGGCGATGGCGACACAGGGGATTTTCTTTTTTTTCGCAAGGGCTGCCACCCCCGCCGGGGCCTTGCCAAAAGCCGTCTGAAAATCAATCTGCCCTTCCCCGGTCAAAACAAGATCTGCACCGCTCATCTTTTCATCAAGACCAACCAGATCAAGTACCATTTCAGTACCGGGTCGCAGTTTTGCCCCCAAAAAGGCATGCAGACCAGCTCCCATCCCCCCGCCTGCCCCGCCGCCGGCTAATTCACGGATTTCTGTACCAAGATCGTTTTCTATAACTGATGCCAGGTTGGAAAGACCGGCCTCAAGAATTTCCACCTGCTCCGGAGTCGCACCTTTTTGAGGGGCGTAAACCCTCGCTGCTCCCTGCTCACCCAGCAAAGGGTTGTCCACATCACACACCGCCTCAATAACAGTATTTTTGATTCTCGGATCAAGACCGCTGATGTCAATATGGACAATATCAGATAGGGAAGTACCAATGGGCTTAACCTCTTTGCCGTCACTATCCAGAAACCTGACCCCAAGAGCCGCTGCCACCCCAATCCCGCCATCATTGGTCGCACTGCCACCAATACCAATCCCGATTTTCCCCGCTCTCAAATCAAGAGCAGCCAAAATCAACTCCCCGGTTCCAAACGAGGTTGTCCGGGCAGGATCACGGCAATCTGCCGGCACCTGAACCAACCCGGAAGCAAGAGCCATCTCCACGGCCACAAAATCAAGCTCGGGCACAAAACAGAATCCGGCATCAACAAGGTCAAAACAAGGCCCTGTAACCAGCATCCTCCGTCTCTCACCTTTAAGGGTATCAATGGCTATCTCAACAAGACCATCTCCACCATCGGCAACCGGAACCTTAACGATGTCAACGACTGCCAACACTGATTCAACACCTGCTGCCATTGCCGCCGCCGCTTCGCCGGCAGTCATTGACCCTTTAAAGGCATTGGGGGCAATAACTATTTTCATTTTTTCACCTCTGAGCCACTCAAACAGGGAGCCTCAGAACCGCCACTCCAGTTTAATTTATTACGGAGAATGGAAAAATACCTTTTATGGGGAGAACTTATTATAAGAAGAGGCTTGCCTGCAGCTTCAATCTGAAGGCTGTCTTCTTTGCCAAGAATCCAGCCCAGGCGACCATCCACCATAATTTTTACCTCATCGGCATCCTCTGCCAGCCGGGTGGATATTCTGGTCTCAGGACCAAGCAGAACCGGTCTGGACTCTAACATAAAAGGACAGATAGGCGTTACGAGAAGTGCCTCAAGTTCGGCGTGAACCACAGGGCCGCCAGCGGAGAGATTATAAGCTGTGGAACCGGTTGGAGTAGAAAAAATAAGCCCATCCGCCTTGTAGGTAGCGATGTATTCTTCACCTGCCCAGCAGCAAAGGCGAAGAAGTCGGGCTGTGGAACCCTTAACCACGACAACTTCGTTTAAAGAAAAAAGAGGTTTCGTTTCCTGACCGTCCCTGTCCACTTTCCAGGTCTTCAACATCATTCTTCGCTCTATCTTGATATCTCCAGTCAGAATGTCTTCCAAATCCTGGTACATCTCTCCCGCAGCAATTTCAGTCAAAAAACCAAGGTCTCCCAGGTTTATGCCAACTACAGGTATGTCTAATTCGGCGGCCTGAGCTGCCACATGGAGAAGAGTTCCGTCACCACCGAGAATCACCAGCATATCCACTTCAGAATTAATAATATCCATGCTGGCCAAAATCCCCTTTGCACATAGCCAGTCTATAAGCTCACTGCCCACCTGCTTTATCTTAGGGCTGAGTTTACGGGGAATAATACCAACTTTGCGAATAATCATCAGGCTCTACCAAGCTCGGCTGATTTTTTTGCAGCCTTCTCAACAGCAGACATTACGGTCGAGCGCAAACCACCTTTTTCCAGCTCATGGATACCGGTAATGGTTGTTCCACCCGGTGAAGTGACCATTGCCTTCAAAACAGCGGGATCATCACCGCTTTCAATGGCAAGCTTAGCTGAGCCGTAAACTGTCTGCAACACCAACTCTCTGGCAACCGGTCTGGGAAGTCCTGCCAGAACCCCGCCATCTATCATGGCCTCTATAAAGGTGAACACGAAGCCAGGACCGGAACCGCTTAACCCCGTTACAGCATCAAGAAGGTGTTCATCCAGACGAACACAGGTGCCGACAGCAGAGAAAATATCCATGCCAAGCCGTATATCTTCATCGGTTGCCATCTTGTTTGCACTGAGAGCTGAAGCTCCTGCCAGCACCAGAGCCGGGGTGTTGGGCATCACCCTGATTAAACGGATTTTACCGACAATCTTTTCCATGGCAGCAATTGTCACCCCGGCGGCTATGGAAATCAATAACTGTCCTGACCACAAGGCAGCGTATTGACTGAGAACCGCTTCTATTACCTGGGGCTTGATTGCCATAATTATCACATCTGAATGGAGACACAGCTCCGATGGCGAATCTGTACTGTTAACACAGTATGTTTTCTCCATGTAAGCCCGTCTGTTCCCATCAGGTTCAGCAACCATAAGCTGTGAACCGGTAACAAGACCAGCTTCAATCATTCCCCTTATCAGGGCCTCTCCCATTTGCCCGCCACCAATCAGACCAATTTTTTCGCTTATTGCCATTTACTCGATTCCCCGGTTTTTGTTTTTTGTTTCTTTTTTCTCTATCGGAACAAATCTGTTCGGAACTCTTTTTTACCAGTTTTACAACAAAAAAAGGACAAAAAAAACCCGCCGGGAATCCCGGCGGGTTTTTTTGATAAGAGTAGCGATTGCTACGCACTCTATTTCGTCATGCAGATTGAGGCATAGATTTTTCAAAGGATGAAAAAGGCAGGTAAGGCTGAAAGTTGCCAGACAAATCATCTGAAAAGTCAACAGCCCTGCCCATAACGCTGTTAAGATTATCCTCTCCTCTTACCAGCTCCCAGCAATCGGGGTTATCAATAATAGCTTTCATCAGTTCAAGATGAAGTCCATGCCCTGAACGCTCAGCCATAATATGACCCATAACAGGATAACCAAGCAGAACCATATCACCGATCAGGTCAAGAACCTTGTGACGAACAAACTCATCCTCAAAGCGCAGCCCCCCTTCATTTAGAACAGATTTTCCATCCCAGTGGATAGCAATAACATTATTAAGATTGCCGCCCAGAGCCAAGCCGTTTCTCCAAAGATTTTCAACCTGTTCGGCAAAGCCAAATGTTCTTGCCCTGGCTATTTCCCGACAGAAACGGTTACGGGTAACTTCAACACTGTAAACCTGTTCATTTATAAGATCATCAGTAAAATCAATTCGTTCGCTCACCTTAAACCCATCCCATGGTTCAACCCGAATCTTTTTCACTCCGTTGGATATACTGACAGGACTGATTATCTTCAGAACAGTCCGCAGAGATGCCTGTCTTTTCCGCCCGCCCCGGGCAAGTAAATGGATAAAAGGACCGGCACTGCCATCCATTATAGGAACTTCATGACCATCAAGTTCCACAAGAGCATTATCTATTCCAGCTCCATAAAGAGCAGCAAGAAGATGCTCGGTGGTGGAAATGGTAACACCACCTTTACCAATGGTGGTAGCCAGCGTTGTATCAACAACATTATTCATCCGGGCTGAAACAGATGGCTTCGACTTTAAATCTATACGAGAGAAAGTTATTCCGGAATTCACCGGAGCGGGTTTAATGGTCATGTTAACCGGGAAACCGGTATGGAGACCAATGCCACAACAACTTACCGATCTCTGCAAGGTATACTGGTTTGATTCTATATTGCTGGAAGTCATAAAACCCCTTACTTTTATTACTTATATTAAAATAGTTTAAATTTTTATACTTGTAATGCAAAAAATAATCCCTTTGGGAAAAATGGCTTAAAATAATATTCTATGCAACAAA